>JAUNRD010000391.1 GCA_030535815.1 Clostridia bacterium | reverse complement strand
TTTTTGCACAAAGCCTTACTTGTAAAAATACTGCTTCTGCACCTTGCGGGGAGAGTGAGGGGTGTAAATTAACATATAGCGATAACAATCCTGATATAGTTTACATAACAACAGAAGATAAGAAAAGTATCGGCGTTGATAAGGTCAGAGAAATGTCTAAAGACGTGTATATTAAGCCATTTTCTGCAGAGAAGAAGGTTTACATAATAGAGGATGGCATGGCCCTTACCGACGAGGCACAAAATGCTATGTTAAAAATTTTGGAAGAGCCTCCGGAATACGCCGTGTTTATAATAATCATTTCCTCGTCGGCAAGGCTTCTCCCGACGGTGTTGTCAAGATGCACCAAGGTGAGGTTTACACCTTTGTCGGTTTCGAAGATGGAGAATTATATCGAGGAAAATTATAAGGACTTGACCCTTGACAGAGATTTTCTTGTGAGGTTTTCTCAAGGGATTCCGAAAAAAGCCGATGACATAATAAACGACCCAGACTTTGAGCCATTAAGGCAGGAGTCCTTCAGGATGCTCATACCGCTCCTTTCAAAGCATATGATATCTGCCTATCAGGTGAGTGAATTTTTGGAAAATAATAAAGATAACGCCGAGATGATTCTGGATTTGTGGGAGAGTTTTTTAAGAGATATAATGTTTATGGAAAATGACGCTAAGGGAATGATTGTGAATTCGGATTTGAAAGAAGAACTTTCAAAACTTGCAGGAAGGCTACCCGACAAATATGTAATAATGGGATTAGAACGTGTAATTAGGGCAAAATATATGTTGAAAAGATATGTAAATTTGCACGCTTTGGCGTTAAATCTGTCATTTTCAATAAAAAAATCCCTGGAAAGATTATAAAATTAACGAAAATATCACTTGTATGTATTGTAAAATTGTGGTATAATATAAATATAGGAAAGGAAGATGTGAAATGAATCGTTTTTCAGAAATAACAGAAGATATTAAAAATTTAACCGATATATGTCTTGAAAACAGTCAGATAAACCCTGAATTATATACAAAATATGATGTTAAAAGAGGTCTTCGTGACCGTCAGGGTAAGGGTGTTTTAACAGGTCTTACCGAAATCGGTGAAGTTAAAGCATATACAATAGACGACGGCGAAATGGTGCCTTGCGAAGGTAAACTTTACTATAGAGGTATCGACATCGAAAAAATCGTAGATGGATTTTTAAAGGATGACCGCTTTGGTTTTGAAGAAGTAACATATCTGTTGCTTTTCGGAAAACTTCCAAATGAAGGGGAACTTAAACATTTCAGAGAATTGCTTGCAGAATACCGTTCGCTTCCTACAAATTTCGTAAGAGATATCATATTGAAAGCTCCATCTAACGATATGATGAACACATTGTCGAGAAGTGTGCTTACAATGTATGCCTATGACCAGAACCCGGACGACACATCGGTTGCCAATGTTGTAAGACAGTGCTTGCAATTGATTGCAATATTCCCGCTTCTTTCGGTTTACGGGTATCAGGCGTGCAGACATTACCTTCACGGCAAGAGTTTATATATCCACACACCGCCGGCAAACTTGTCAACTGCCGAAACAATTCTTTATACATTGCGCTCAGACAAGAAATACACACCGCTTGAAGCAAAGATTCTTGACCTTGCAATGGTTGTTCACGCAGAACACGGTGGCGGTAATAACTCAACCTTCACAACCCACGTTGTATCGTCGTCGGGAACCGATACCTATTCAACCATTGCCGCATCACTTGGCTCACTAAAGGGACCACGCCACGGCGGTGCGAATAAAAAGGTTTGCCTGATGCTTGAAAACATTAAGCAAAATGTCAAGGATTGGACCGATGAAGACGAAGTAAGAGCATATCTTCAAAAGATTTTAAATAAAGAAGCATTTGATAAGTCGGGTCTTATTTATGGTATGGGTCACGCGGTTTATACCCTTTCCGACCCTCGTACCGAAATCTTAAAGAGAATGGTAAGACCTTTGGCCGAAGAAAAGAACCAGTTCGAGGAGTTGGCACTTTACGAGTTAATCGAAAGGATTTCGCCTGAACTTCTATCAGCAAAAAGATCAAGAGCAATCAGCGCCAACGTGGATTTCTATAGTGGATTTATATATCATATGTTAGGACTTCCGGTAGAACTTTTCACACCGATTTTTGCTATTGCAAGAATTTCGGGATGGTCTGCTCACCGAGTTGAAGACATTATAAATACAGGTAAAATTATTCGTCCTGCATATAAAAATGTCGCAAAACACTTGGATTACACAGAAATGAATCAAAGATAATTTTAAGGAATGCCCGAGACATCGGGCATTTTTTTTATAAACA
>JAUNRD010000390.1 GCA_030535815.1 Clostridia bacterium | reverse complement strand
CTTCATGCGACAATGTCACTTTCACCCCAAAAGATAACGGCACTTATATAGCTCAGATTGATTACCATTATTATAACTCTTCCGGAAAAGAATTTTCAGGCCACGCAAGCTTTGAGTCTCCCAAGGATGACACTATCGCAATGGTTCTTCATCCGGTAAAATACCTTCCATTTATTCCTTTTTGCTCTGTTTTCGTAACAGGATACACTTTTCCGCTTCAGAGTATAATCTTCATTGCATCAGGCGTAATATTCATAATCCTCGGTCTTTTCATCAGAACACACAAAAAAGAAGTTGCAACATTGCCGGCGGAAATTCCTTTATATTTATGTCCTGCCTGCGAATGTGAAATTGATAAAGACAGTATTTTCTGCAATTACTGCGGTCGAAAATTAATAACGAAAGGTTGAAGCATATGTTTAACGTAAAGGACTTCGGCGCAAAAGGTGACGGTAAAACACTTGATACAAAGGCAGTTCAGGCGGCAATTGATGCCTGCTACGAAAAAGGCGGCGGCAGAGTTTTAATTTCCGGCGGAAATTTTGTTTTAAGCACCGTACACTTCAGAAGCAATGTTGAAATACACATCGAAAAAGGTGCAACTGTATTGGGCAGTAAAAGCCCTGACGATTTCGAGCCCATTGAAGAAGACGCAACAAACACAGTTTATCAGGACAGAAGCCACAGCTACTTCCATCACAGCTTATTCCATGCAGATTCTGTTTCGGATATTGCTTTGACAGGCCTTGGCAAAATCGATATGCAGTCCATATGGGAAGTTCAGCCGGGCTGGAACAGAGGCTGCAAGATAGTGGCATTTAAAAACTGCACCAATGTAGTAATCCGCGACCTTACAATGAGAAATGCAACAGACCTTGCGGTTTATTTTGCAGGCTGTGAAAACGTAAGGGTGACAGGACTTGATCTTTTAGTACATATCGACGGCATCAGCCCCGATTCCTGTAAAAACGTGGTGATTTCCGACTGTATTATAGATGCCGGAGACGACGGCATCGTTCCCAAGAGCTCCTTTACCTTAGGCAAATTCAAGGCTATGGAAAACCTTTCCATTTCAAACTGCGTGGTAAAGAGCCGCTGCAACGCCATAAAGTTCGGCACCGAGTCCAACACGGCATTTATAAACACCACTATCACAGGATGCACGATTTATGACACCCGCTATTCCGGCATCGCCCTTGAGTGCATTGACGGTGCTTTAATAGAAGGCTTTTCAGTTTCCAATATTTCTATGAGAAACGTGGGTAATCCCTTTATGATTATCGTTATGGACCGTGCAAGGGGGCCTGAGGGCACAACGGTGGGTGAAATCAGAAACATTTCCTTCTCCAACATCACCGCAACAGGACCCTATGTAGCATGGGAAGGCCCCACCTGGAACTATGACTGTCACACGGAAAACGATGTGACCCAGATGCCCATAACAACTCCCGCCCTTATAATAGGACAAAAGGACAGCATTATTAAAAACATTTCCCTTTCAAATATCTTCTTATCTCTTCCCGGCGGAGGAAAGGAATCCTGGAAGGAAAATCCCGTTCCTCAGGTACGCCAAGGCTATGCAGAAAGCATACGCTACGGACGCAGGCCTCCCGCATTCGGACTCATCGCCAGGGATGTTGACAACTTAAAACTCGTCAACGTGGAATTTGTAACCGAAAAAGAAGATGCGAGAGACGCAATTTATCTTGAAAATGTAACAAGGTTCAAAAATATATAAAAAGAATACCTTCCTTATGACATCAAAAGGTCGCGGCAAATTGCCGCGACCTTTAATCATTTATGATACTTTTTCTAAAATTATTTTTTCAGCAGCTTAAAGCACTTGTTTCTGTAAAAGTGATAATTCCTGCCCCCGTAATTTCCCGGATGGCTAATGATGGTTTCCGGGCAATCAAGAAGCAAGAATCTCTGTATTTCAAAGCTTTCGCACATAACTCCAAAAAGCCTGCCGTCTTTAACTATGCACATATCAATATCTATTTTTTCATCGCCTTCTTCTGTGTAATAATCATCTCGCCCGTCCCCCGCATCGCTACTGCTTTCGTAATCGTAAGTAAATACGGTGTGCATATAATATTTCTCAATTTCATCTTTAAGCATTTCGGCAAAGGCAGCATCGTATTCCATCTCCACAAGGTTAAGTTCAAATTCGGAGAAGTTTTCCGCTCCTTCTTCACGGCAATAGCTGTTGTATAATTTTACCCCTTCAATTTTTTTATCTGTAACAGTCTTAATCAGCATAGTCATCCCTCTTTCTTAATTTATCAATCGTTAAAGTCAAATACCACTTTTTTATCTTCGTCTAACCTGAGAT
>JAUNRD010000389.1:905-2343 GCA_030535815.1 Clostridia bacterium | reverse complement strand
GTAACATTTATTGCCTCAAAATCCTTTTTATCAAAGAATGGTTTTATTTCGTCCTCTGCAAGCTCTATAAGCTCATAATTATAATCTGCAAGTCTTGCATGAATTTCCTTTGAAAAGCTGTGTCCAAGCTTTTCACCTATACCACCGTACTGCATTTTCTTCCTCCAAATTAATCTGCCAGATAGTCCGTTCCGTAGCGACCTGTAAGTACATCGGCAATGACAAATGCGGAAAGTGCATCCGCTACGCTCTTTGCTCTGTGCACGATGCAGGGATCGTGTCTTCCCTTAAGTTCGATTTCCGCGTTCTCGCCTTTTACAAAGTCCACGGTTTTCTGCACTCTGAAAATGGAAGGCGTAGGCTTTACGGCAAGGGAGAATAAAATCGGCATTCCGTTTGTGATACCTCCGTTTATTCCTCCGTTGTTGTTGGTTTCTGTTATAACAACGCCATTTTCCATTCTGAATGCATCGTTTGCTTCGCTTCCTTGCATATCCGAAAGAGCAAAGCCTTTTCCGAATTCGATGCCTTTAACGCCGCCGATTGAAAACATGGCGTGGGCAATTTTACTTTCGATGCTGTCAAAATAAGGCTCTCCAAGCCCTGCAGGAACGCCGATTATTGCAGTTTCCAGGATTCCGCCGACGCTGTCCTTATCTTCTCTTGCCTGCATTATCTTTTCCTGCATTAAGCTTCCGGCTTCCTCAGATAAAACAGGGAAGCGCATATTCACGAGCTTTTTAACATCTTCCGCGAGATCAGAAAAATCTCTGTCAGAAACTCCGGCGCACTTTTTCATATGAGTTCCGATATATATACCTTTGTTTTCAAGGGCGCTTATAAAAATTGCACCTGCCGCAACGATTCCTGCGGTTATTCTTCCGCTGAAGTGGCCGCCGCCCCGTCTGTCTTCAAAGCCGTGATATTTCATATAAGCCGTATAATCGGCGTGGGCGGGTCTTGCAAGGTTTTCCGTTGCCTTATAATCACCGCTTTTTGTGTTTTCGTTGGGAATTATAATTGTAATTGGCGTACCCGTTGTCTTTCCCTCGTGAACTCCGCTTTCAATCTTAAATTTATCCGCTTCAACCCTTGATGTGGAAATACCGCCCGAAGGTCTCCTTAAAAGAAGCTTATATGCTATTTTTCCCTCGTCAACACTGATTCCGGGGGCAAGACCGTCAATGACAACGCCTATGGCGCTTCCGTGGCTTTCTCCGAAAACCGTAAGGGTTATGTTATCTCCGAATGTATTTTTCATAATCAAACCTCATTTATATATCCGTAAAGCTCAGATATATCTATTTTTCTCATTTCAAAGCTTCCGATTTCTTTAACGTAAATAACCGTAATCTTGTCGCCCGATGCTTTTTTGTCGTGCTTTATTGTATTTATTATTTCATCCTTATCAAATTCTGCCTTTGTAGGAAGTCCAAGC
>JAUNRD010000389.1:246-895 GCA_030535815.1 Clostridia bacterium | reverse complement strand
TTTTTAAGTACATTTATTATTCTTTCTTTTGCTTCTTTATCTGCCATATAAAGCATTCCCAGTGCTACACATTCTCCGTGATAAAATCTTCCGAGACCTGCATTAGATTCTATGGCGTGGCCTACTGTATGACCGAAATTAAGAACCTTGCGAAGCCCTTTTTCATCTACATCCTCTTCGACCACCGCTTTTTTAATCATAAGGGATTTTTCGATTATTTCATCAAAATGCTCTTCATAGTCGCCGTTTTCGAAAATAGAGAAAAGCTCCTTATCGCTTGTCGCCGCCATTTTAACAGCCTCCGCAAGTCCCGATACGATTTGTCTTTTCGTAAGAGTTTTGGTTACATCAGCGTCGATTATAACTTTTTTCGGCTGATGAAATGCTCCGATTATATTTTTATATCCGTAAAAGTCAATCGCTGTTTTTCCGCCGATTGAAGAGTCAATCTGGGAAAGCACGGTGGTGGGGATATTGTAAAAATCAATTCCCCGCATATAGCTTGATGCCGCAAAGCCCGCTAAATCTCCCACAACTCCGCCGCCAACTGCAACAACGCAATCTGTTCTTGTAAATCCGTTTTCCGTAAGGGCGCTTAAAACAGTTTTGTAGGTTTCAAAGTTTTTGTTTTCTTCACCCTGGGGAAAAG
>JAUNRD010000389.1:0-236 GCA_030535815.1 Clostridia bacterium | reverse complement strand
CCTTCCTTTGCACTATCCGCAACGGTTTTTGCATATTCAGCCGGAACACCTGAGTCGGTCACAACAAGCACTTTTCTGTCCAGATTAAAATATTCACCAGCCTTGGCTAAGGCTCCGCGTTCGATTATTATATCATAGCTGTCTTTCCCGAGATTCATATAAAGACTCATTTATTATCCTTCTCTCTTAACAGGATTTCGTTTGCAAAGCTTCCCACAACCTTTATTTCGTTGCAG
>JAUNRD010000388.1 GCA_030535815.1 Clostridia bacterium | reverse complement strand
TGCATGTGGTATTTTATACTGCGGTCTCAGACAGAGAACGAATGATAGAATTGCAACGAATGAAAGGGAAGATAACTGATGGCAGAAGCATTTTATTCTTTCGGAAGAATTAAAATTATTTCTCGGAATAAGATTAAGTCTGCAGTTGCGACTGCTGCTTATCATGCAGGAATAAAATTGACAAATGAATATGATGGTATGACACATGATCACACTAAGAAAAAGAAGGTAGGAAAAACTTATATCCGAATGCCTGAAGGTTGCCCTCAATCTTGGCGTGATGAGGATGTTCCGGCGAAAGAACGATTGGGGGTAATCTGGAACGCAATTGAACTTGAAAATAGAGCAACCAATGCTAGACTTGCACGCAGTAATTATATTGCCTTACCCCACGAATTAACATTAGAACAAGGATTAGAATGTGTAGATAGATTTGTGAAAGAAAATTGCACCGAAGTGGGTATGGGGTGTACTTATTCTGTTCACGATTTGCCTAATAATAGGCACGTAGACATGATGTACTTAATAAGTGAGTATGATGAAAATGGAAGAACAAAATCTCATGCAAAAAAAGAATATCTTTGCCGAAGTAAAACCGGTGAAGAAAAGTATATGGATGCGCAGGAATTTAAGTCTTCTGAAGGATGGGAAAAGGAATTTAAGTATGAAAGGAATGGAGAGCGTTCGGATATGACACGTTCTGAGGCGGAAGTGCTTGGTGAAGGTTGGAACAGAATAAATAAATATCCGGTCTGCAGAACCGTGCGAATAAGCGGCTGGGACGACTTGAATCTTGGGAATGTGTGGCGCAAGGCTTGGGAAGATATTTTAAACGATAAGTTTAAGGAGCTTGGTCTTGATCTTTGGGTAGATTGCCGCTCTTATGAAGAACGTGGATTAAACAAACTTCCTACCATTCATGAAAGTTGGGGTGCGGGAAAAAACGAGAATAAGAAATTTAATCAACAAATTGGTGACTTAAATAAAGAGTTGGAAAGGATGGAAAGAGCCTCATATAAATGTATAGCAAACATTTCGGAACAGATAAGACAACTTTCAGAAACAAAGCAAACAGCAAAAACATTAAAGAGTCACGAGGATTTTTATCGCGCCAACGTGGAGGCGTTGGAAACGGTTATAAAATCAGATTTACTTACGGCACAGACAAATGAGGATTTGAAAGAAAAACTTGATATTGCCAAGTGCGAATTTGAAAGAGTAATTGGCGAAAAGTGGAAAAAACATAACTTCAAGACCGATCCTCATTTGTCATTGTTTGAATTAAAACATAGTGACACTGAAGCTCTCAAAGCTTGGAAATTGCGCGAAAATGAGCGTAGAGAAATCTATAATAGCTGTATTGATGAACTTATTGCCACTGGCGAAATAACAGGAAGGGAAGCTATGGCGGTTAAGTTTGTAGTTATTGAGAAGGAAAAGGCTTTGAAAAAACAAAAGGCCGAAGAGCGTCAGCGCTGGATGGAGCAGAGAGACGCCTACATAAAAAGGATTGAAGCTGAAAGAAAATATTATTATAATCTTAAAAAGAAGTCAACGATAACACTACTGTTTGAGCTTGCTTTGATAATTGCGGGGGTAGATCCTGTCAAATTTCACACTGGTGTTGAGAAGGTAGAATTTGTTAAAAAACAGCGTTGTATAAAAGTTTATACAGATCCGAAGATTCAAGCGATGATTGATGATGTGGCGGAAGCTGCTGGGTATAAAACTTCGGAAGAGCGCATAAAAGAACAAAAAGCAAATGCTAAAATGAAAGCCATGAATGATATTGTGGCTCTGGCTGAAAAAATAAAGCGTGAAAATGAAAAAAATACCTCTGATTTAGACGTTAATGGAAATGTGCACGAAGAGCGTTAACATATATCGGCGGTGAAATATGTTAAAAGTGATCAAAAAATTAGGACGTATATACAAGAGTATTGCTGAGAGATAGACAATAGATAAAAGACACGATGACGGTTTAATATCATCGTGTCTTTTATCTGTTTTCTATCATCAAGCTTTATCTGTACACTTGGATTTTCTGATATCTCGCAAGGATAGCATTATTCATTTTTTTATGATCTCTTTCCGTAATGATGCCGTTTTGCAGAAGAAAATCATTATAGTAAGTTAATCTGATGAGTCTGGTTTTTACTATGAGGTCGCTATCCTTGCCTTTCATGTGCTCACTCCTTTCTTTTTATAATTGTTATTTCTTATTTACATTATACCCTGAAACAAGCAGGAAACAACAAAACCTGAAAAAAATATTAAAATAAACTGCTTCTTTATAAAAGTGAATAAGATTATCTTGATTTTTTAAAATGTATGTGGTATAAT
>JAUNRD010000387.1:1135-2344 GCA_030535815.1 Clostridia bacterium | reverse complement strand
AAAGGCGGAAGCAGCTGCTAAAAGGGCAGAAGAGGCTGCAGAAAGAGCAGAAGAAGCGGCAAAAGTGGCGGGAGCGGAAGAAGAGACAACAACCGGAAGTGTTGAGTTTGAATACACCGGATGGGGCGGCTTTACCAGAAACATTGATAAAATGGGTCTCGGAATGCTGGGCATATTTGTTGTAATCGGCATAATCGTCATAGTTACATCGCTTCTGAATAAAATAAAAAATAAAGACTGAAAAAAAGGTTGCTTAAGGAAACTTAAGCAACATTTTCAGGGGAAGACCTGTATTTTAATGGTGAGATGGAAAACCTCTTTTTAAATAGTCTGTGGAAATGCTCAATACTCTGAAAGCCCACCTTTTGTGCGATTGTCTGAACCGGTAAATTCGTTTCGCGAAGATAGGTGCAGGCATAAGAAAGCTTTACATCGGTTAAAATTTCGTGGAAGGTGGTTCCCGTATAATGGCGGAATATGCGGCAGATGTGGCTTTTTGAATAGCCGAATTTTTCCGAAAGTGCCTCAAGGGTTATGGTGTCATAATGCTCGTAGGCATAAAACATCATTGCCTCGTGGAGCTTTTCTGATTCTCTGCCCTTCTGCTCTGAGAGTATCTGATTGGTTTTCTTCGTCGCAAGGTCAGATGCAAGGAGAAGAAAAAGCGCCTCTTCTCTTAAAAAACCTTCTGCCGTGCCTGAAGCATCCTTTTCAATCTGCTCGATAAGCTTTTTGCAAAGGTCGGTGCTTGTTTCGCCATCGGTAAAAAGAATATATCTGTAGTAGTCGTCCTTTTTTGAAGCATCAATAAATTTCCCGAAAGGAAAGTCGGAATTTAATGAGGACATATTGGAAAGAAGGAATTCACTGCGTATTAAAAAGTTTACAACAAGAGAATCGTTTTCGGAATAAACCGAATGAAAGGTGCCGGGGTGCATTAAAATTGCATCGCCCTCATTCATTTCAAGGTTTTCACCGCTCACATAGTTTACGCATTTTCCTTTAAGCACATAATTCATTTCATAAAAATCGTGGGTGTGATATGAGTGAAGATACCCCGAAGGGTGATAGGTATAGGCAATGTTTCTGAAAAGGTTTTTGCTGTATCGCCCGATTCTGACAAAGTATTTTCCGTCAACAAATCCGCCTGTATAGTTTCGCTCTTCTGTCATTAAAAATCACCTCTTTTAAGGAATTTTAGCAGAAATA
>JAUNRD010000387.1:0-1125 GCA_030535815.1 Clostridia bacterium | reverse complement strand
TCCGTTAAATCACATTTAAAAAATTTATGGTTTGTTATAAAATAAGATAAAAGGAGTGATTTTGATGAAAGAACTTGATTATGCCGTATACAGAAAAAAGCTTGAAGGCTGTTTTACAGGAAAATCCGTGGGCGGAACTCTCGGTATGCCCTTTGAGGGAAGAAGGCAGGTAAATAACGTTACCTTTTATGACCCGGTGCCGGATACAATGATTCCCAACGACGACCTTGATTTGCAGGTATCTGCCCTTGAAATCCTTATGCGGACAGGACTTCCCGTAAGCAGATTTAATATGGGCGATACCTGGAGGCTTTACAATCAGGAAACCCTGCCCGACGAATACGGCGTTGCAGAAGGAAATTATCAGAAAAAGATTTATGCCCCATTGTCAGGCAGATACAACAATAAATTTCATGGCGGTATGGGTGCGGCAATAAGAAGTGAGTTCTGGGCGTGTCTCGCTCCCGGAAATCCCGACCTTGCGGTTAAGCTCTCAATTGAGGACGGATGCACCGACCACGCGGATGACGGAATTCACGCCATTATGTTTTTATCGGCTCTTGAAAGTATGGCGTTTACTGAAACAGATGTTGAAAAGATGATTGAAAAGGCAATTTCCTACATTCCCGAAGATGCGAAAATGGGAAGGGCTTTCCGTGATGCTGTTAAATGGTACAATGATACAAAGGACCCGGTTGAGGTTCGAAGCAGAATACTTGAAAACTACAGCTCGGAAAACTGGACGGATGTAACAATAAATGTGTCCTTTATCTTAACGGCACTTCTTCATTCAAAAGGCAATTTTGACACGGCTATCTGCACCGCTACAAATTTAGGTCACGATGCTGACTGTACTGCGGCAACGGTAGGTTCCATTGTGGGAATACTTAATCCCGACGGAATAAGTGAAAAGTGGACAAAACCAATCGGAGATGAACTTGTGCTTTCTTATAATATGATAAACGTGACGGAATCTGCCACAATAGGGGATTTTTGTGACGAGGTGGCGTTTGCCGCTGAAAAGGTTATGGAATATTATAATTCCGATGTGAAATTTGAAAATCTTCCAAAAGACAGAAAAACATACAATATGGCACCACCAAGATTAAGCGGACATATTGATAA
>JAUNRD010000386.1 GCA_030535815.1 Clostridia bacterium | reverse complement strand
GCTTAATGCTCTTTCAAACGCCGGCTTTTACGGAAGTAAGGACGATATAAAGGCAGTTCTGGAAAGCCTGGGATATGACTCAAACTTAAGGGGAGAAACCCTTTCGATGGAAGAATTCTCCGAAATAGCAAAACGATTTGCAAAATAATAAAAAGCGTCAGGCGAGATATTTTCGCCTGACGCTTTTTTATTATGCGAAACTTGACATGAAAAACACTATATGATAAAATTTAAATACAGAGGTGGTACTATGAAGAAAAATAGATTATATACTCTTTTACAATCACATAAAAAAATTGGTATTGCTCTGTTCTGGGCAATCGCTATATTCTTTGGTTGCTTCTGTTTTCCTTTTGTCAACCTCACAAAGATTTTAAGCGACACTCAGAAACAAATCAGTATAATAAACCTTTTCCTTTGCCTGGTTGCCTATACAGAAGTCGGTCTGCTTTCCGGATACATCTTCGATAAGAAAAAGATGGGTAGTGTGTTACTGATCAATGTGGCTCACATAATCGCCGGGATGATCTGCAGATATTTTCTCGAATTTGGCGAAGTGTCAAATACCTATAACTTTACTTTTCCAAATATGGCCATTCATATTGCAGCAATTTCGTGTATCTGCATTTGTGGCTGCTTACACGCAAAGAAACAGATTGAAAACAAGGAGGAGTAATGCTATGAAAAAAGCGATTATAACACTTACAATTCTTCTCATAATCATTATCGGTATTGGTGCCGTTCGGTATTACAGCAGACCTGATGGCTCAACACTTGAAAGCAGGGAAGAAATATGTGCTGAATTTCCAAAGGGTAAGGATTGGAAAATAGCCATTGAGCAAAAGCTGAATGATTATATAATAAGCGGCATATATTCCCGTAATGAAATGAGCGGTATAGCAGTTTTCAGGCCTTATGGAAACGGCAAATACAAGCTCCATTCGAGAGAATGGCGTGACAATGACAGGATTATCATAACCGGAATTACCGTTGATAATAAATGGTACGATGTGATTTGGTTTAACGGAGCTAAAACAAATTATGCAGAAATAACATACACTCTTGACGGTGTTAAGCAAGAACCAATTATACATAATTCAAAAGGTATGGAGATATTCATCCATCCTGCTCCGACTAACGATGAATATGGAATAGAAGTGGTTTACTATGATAGCGAAGGAAATAAGTATGAGTGAGGTGTTACTATGGCGAAGTTAGAAAAAACAATTAACGGAAATTTCGATGAAATATTATATAAAATTGAAGATGGCATCATAAACGGAAGCGTGTCCGCAAGCCTTGAAGAAAGCAGTGACTTTCGTATCGGCGATACCCGTTGCAGTGTCAGAGTTTTTGAAAGATACAGTTATATGGGCGGAAACCGGGTAAGCCTCAGCGTGACTTTATTTGGCAACGGAGACACAATTCAACTGTCAGCCATTACGTCCGGCGGAAGTCAGGCTATGTTTTTCAAAATAAATACTTTTGGCGAAGAAGCCTTTCTGAATAAACTTCGTGAGATTTTATAAGTGAGGTGTTTTTATTGAAGTGTCCTTTTTGTAATACAGAAATGATTAAAGGATATCTTAATTGCGGTAATGCAATCTGGAGCGAAAGAAAACACAAAATCAGCACACTGCCGGACGGAAAAGAAAAATATGCTCTTAAATTAGATGTTCCGTTGCTTTCGCCTAACCATATTGAAAGCGAATGCTGCCCAGGTTGTAAGAGAATTATAATTAATGCTTCGGACTATGAAAACAATTTGTAAAAAAAGAATCGTAAGCTTTCGCTTACGATTCTTTTTTATTCCTCTATTACCACCGTTACAATAGAATGAGCATCTAAGTTAAATTCTTTAATATACCCATCCATTCTTACAATGCAGGGGAGGTTTTGGTTGGTTCTGTTGAGAAGTACCAAAACCACTGTTCCGTCGGGATTTTTGAATGCAACGGTCTCTACGTTGTGATTATACGAGCTTGATGCAACAACCTTTGCACCGGGCACAATAAATTTACTGTAATGACCAATGTAATAATAGGATAGTCTGTATACAAGTTCGTTCGTCTCTTTATTGTAGTAAACGGGGGCATCGACGGAGCATCCTCTGCCTTCTCTGTTATGGAAGGGACCGTTATTTTCGTCAATTAAAAGATTCCAGTCGCAGAAATAATGTGTTCCGTTATTGAAGCATCCTGATATATCGTGGGCATAGTATTCGGCAAATTCCAGATTGTATTCTTCTTTTATTCCGCTTCCCGGGATAGCACGGCATCCTTCGCTTTCGATGCTTATTTTATCGGGATATTTTGCATTGAATGCTTTAAGCTCACCAAAGTGGACGCC
>JAUNRD010000385.1 GCA_030535815.1 Clostridia bacterium | reverse complement strand
ATCAAAAAGTTCTTCTCTTGCCCACTTAAGATCACTCATCAAAGTGGGGATATTTCTGTCATAGTAGTAGTCTCTGTACTGGTCAGGAGTGGTTGATGCAAGCATTACTATGTCAGAATATACCTTATTAAGTCTGTATACCGCTGTAGTAAGTCTGTCAACAATGGAAGCCATTTCTCCAAGGCTTACTGTAAGCTGGAGTTCATGTTTACCCTTTTCGAGATATATGTAGTAAGGCTCACCATTCTCATCCTGAGGTCTTAAGAACTGCCATGATGAATCATAACCGAATCTTAAGTACTTCATTTCATAGAAGGGATATTCTCCGTCTATCTTGAGACTTCTTGTTGCAAACATACCCACATAGTCACTCTGCTCAAACTTTATTGCAAGCTGATAGAGTCCTGACTCGGGAGCTTCAAAAGTCCACTTAAGCCAGCTTCTTGCACTGCCCCAGTTGGATCCGCCGGCAGCATTAATTCTTGTCTTACTGGTGTGGCTGGGCTCCATCTGAGGATTATTTCTTTCTGAAAGAGGATAAAGGGATGAGTGTGAAAACTCATTCGCAGTCTCCGCCTGAATCTTTATCTGGCTTTTAACCGGTTTATAGCCCTTTGATGCATATTCTGCAGCAACCTCTTTGTAGGTTTTGGGTTGGATAAACTGGGTAAGCTTTATGCCTGACATATAGAAAGGCTCACCAACGGTTTCAAAACGGATAGTATTGGTACCTTCTTCCAGGAGGAAGTACAGAGGATCATCAATAAGACCTGCAGAATCCACAACCCATTCATTTCTCCACTTAATGTCCTTAACCTGCTTGGGACGAAGGTCATTTCCTCTGTCCTCTGCAAACTCGGCATACTGATGTCCGTCCACGGTCACTATATCGAATCCTTCTTCGGAATTCTTGAATCCGCGGAAGGCTCTTATTGTCATAGCCTCGTTATACTGGTATTCTCCATTAACGGCAACACCAAATTCTATATCGTTCTTAATACTTTCATGACTACGTACCATATAAGCTATGTTATAAAGTCCGGTAGCAGGTACCGAAACCTCATATTCAACCCACTGTACGTCTTCTGAAAATTCAACAACGTCTTCTACTCCGTCAACGGATTCTCTTGCGATAATCCCCTCAGAGCTGTTTGCACTTACAAAGGAAGATGCTGAAATAAGAATTTCTTCCTCCGGTTTTGCTACGTTTGCATGCTTTTCAATGAAATTAGCATACACATTGTTTCTGTCGTAGTCAAAATCAAGTGCCTCAAATGTAGTGCTTGCGCTGGCATGAATATCCTGCGGCACCATTGCGGTAAATCCCGTTGCCGCAATGAGCATAGCAAGTAATAATGCCGTAACTTTTCTTGCCGTCATTTTAAAACCTCCTGTATTTTTGTATTGCGCAACCCGCTCGCAGCCTTGCAGATTACCAAAAAATGGTAATTTTGTAACTATTCTACAAGCGTAAAAAGGCGTATATCATATTATACACTATATTGCACAAAAAATCAACACAAATTTTAGCAAATTTTAATTTTTTTTGGTTGTTTATTCTAAATAAACGCAAAACTCTTTGAACATAATCAACAAAAACGCCGATTCTTATATTTACAAATGTAAACTTTTTATGATTTATTATTTTCCCCTTGAAAAGAATCACATAATTTGATATAATAAACAGGCTTAATCAAGCAATATGAAAGGAAATAATTATGGAACAGAAAAAAACTTCAATAGGCGGAAGCGCCCTTATGGAAGGCATAATGATGCGCGGTCCTTCCAAAATGGGTATGGCTGTAAGAAAAAGTGACGGAGAAATCGAACTCAAAGTTTCTGACATTACCATAAACAAAAGCATTTTTAAGAAAATCCCCATTATCCGCGGCATGGTTTCTTTTGTTGAATCAATGGTGACAAGCATGAAAGCTCTTATGTGGAGTGCAGAATTCATTGATATCGAGGGGGACGAAGCGGAGGAGTCAAAATTCGAAAAATGGCTCACAGCCAAATTCGGAGATAAGCTTAAAGATTTTGTTATATACTTCTCGGTTGTGCTGGCGCTCATTATGAGTATAGGTCTTTTCTTCCTCCTTCCCATACTGATAGGTGAAGGAATTGCCCTTCTTTGCAAAAACCTTGACGAAAATGCTCTGACAACAGTGCGTAGTGTTGCAGAAAGCGTATCCCGTATTGTAATTTTCGTCGGATACATTCTTTTATGTACTCTTCAGAAGGATGTCAAGCGCGTATTCATGTACCATGGGGCTGAGCATAAAACTATTGCCTGCTACGAAAAAGGCTTACCTCTGACAGTTGAAAACTGCAGAGAACAGTGCCGTCTTCACCCCAGATG
>JAUNRD010000038.1:6017-10697 GCA_030535815.1 Clostridia bacterium | reverse complement strand
GACAGTATGGCTAATACGCGAAAAAATTATACATTGCCCCTTATTCCGGTAAGAGGGCTTGTTGTATTTCCTTTTATGGTTCTTCATTTTGATGTGGCAAGAGAAAAGTCCATTGCGGCACTTGAAGCAGCCATGAAGCATGATCAGCTTGTAATGCTTTCTGCACAGAAAAATATTGCAATTGAAGAGCCTAATGAAGAGGATATATACGAAATCGGATGTATTGCAAAGGTAAAGCAGATGCTGAAAGTGCCCGGTGGCACCATAAGGGTTTTGGTTGAGGGCGTAAAGAGAGCGAAAATAGTAAAAACAGATTTTACTTCCGAGGAATTTATTTTATCCAATGTAAGGGCTATTGATTCGGAAGAAGCTCTTTTTGAGGTAAACGATTACGATGCAACGGTAAGAAGAATCCACGAGCTTTTAAAAAAGGTTTCTCAGTTAAGCGGACAGATAAATATCGATGTTATAAATAACATTTCCTTAAAGGATGATCCCGGACAGATGGCAGATTCCATCGCCACCAATGTTTTCGTCAAGGTTGAGGATAAGCAAGCGGTTTTGGAAGAGCTTTCCGTAGCGGCAAGAGTAGCTCTTGTAATTAAAATTCTTTCCCGCGAAGCCGAGGTTTATGAAATCGAGCAGAAAATTGCTATGAAAACCAAAAAGCAGATTGACAAAAACCAGAAGGATTATCTTCTTCGTGAGCAGATGAAGGTTATAAAGACCGAGCTTGGAGAAGACGGTGAGGAAGAGGAAGAATACTATAAGCTTTTAGCAGAGTCAGACCTTCCCGGGGATATGAAAAAGAAGGTTGAAAAGGAAATAAAGCGCCTTTCCGGTATGCCCTTCGGGACAGCGGAAATAAGCGTTATAAAGCAGTGGCTTGACACGGTTTTCGAGCTTCCCTGGAAGGACGAGGAATTAAACGAACCTTCACTTTCCGAAGCAATGGAAATTCTGGAAAATGACCATTACGGCCTTGAAAAGGTAAAGGAAAGAATTGTTGAATACCTTGCGGTGCGTAAACTGTCAGGAAACACAAAGGGACCCATTATCTGCTTATACGGACCTCCCGGGGTTGGTAAAACATCAATTGCGAAATCAATTGCAAGGGCAACAGGCAGAGAATATGTAAGAATGAGTCTTGGCGGTGTCAGAGACGAGGCTGAAATAAGAGGTCACAGAAAAACCTATGTTGGCGCAATGCCCGGTAGAATCATAAATGCGGTAAAGCAGGCAAAGAGCAAAAACGCCCTTATTCTGCTTGACGAAATTGATAAGCTCGGAAGCGACTTTAAAGGAGACCCCGCCTCTGCAATGCTTGAGGTTTTAGACGGAGCGCAGAACTTCGCTTTCCGCGACCATTATTTAGAGCTTCCCTATGATTTGTCAAAAATTCTATTCATCACAACGGCAAACAATCTTCAGACTATACCTCATGCGCTTCTTGACAGACTCGAAGTAATTGAAATAAATGGCTATACCAACGAAGAGAAAATGCACAGTGCGAAAAATTATCTGGTGCCCCGCCAGATGGAGGAAAACGGCCTTAAAAAGGGTAATATCCGTATGGGGGACGAGGTAATTGAAACCATAATCGACGGCTATACAAAGGAAGCCGGCGTAAGAAACTTAGAGCGTGAAATCGGAACTGTTATGCGAAAGGCTGCAACAAAGATTGTAACCGACGGCAGAAAAGCAGTTTCCGTTACAGAAAGCAACCTTAAAAAGTTCCTCGGCGTAAGAAAGTTCCTGAAAGATACACTTGAAAACGAAAATCCTCCGGGTGTTGTAACGGGACTTGCCTGGACAAGCGTGGGAGGTGTTACACTTACTGTTGAAGTGGGAGTAATGGAAGGAACAGGCAAAATTGAACTTACGGGCTCTCTGGGTGATGTTATGAAGGAATCTGCCCGCGCAGCAGTAAGCTATATAAGAAGCAGAGCGGAGGATTACGGAATTGATAAGGATTTCTATAAAACCAAGGATATTCATATCCACTTCCCCGAAGGAGCAACGCCTAAGGACGGGCCTTCTGCAGGCATAACAATGGTAACTGCAATAGTCAGCGCACTTACCGGAAAAAGTGCAAAGGCGGATGTTGCAATGACAGGTGAGGTTACGTTAACAGGCAGAGTTCTTGCAATCGGCGGCCTTAAGGAAAAAATGCTTGCAGCTTACCGCGCAGGCGCAAAGACGGTTATAATCCCCTACGAAAATAAGAAAGACCTTGAGGAAATTCCCTCTGAGGTTCTGGATAATATAAAGGTTATTACCGTAAAAGAGGTTTCTGAGGTTATCGAAAAGACAATCGGAAAGTTTTATAAGAAAACGGAAAAGGTTGAAATCATTCCTCGTGAAGAAAAAAGCTCTATGAGGGATATGATAAACTGAGAAAGGGTGAAGCGTATGAATCTTAATAATGCCTCACTTGTAATAAGTGCCGTTAAAGAAGCACAGTACCCGAAAACAAATTTGCCCGAGGTTGCTTTTGCCGGCCGTTCAAATGTGGGGAAGTCATCCTTTATAAACAAGATGCTTAACCGCAAAAATCTGGCGAGAACCTCATCAAAGCCCGGCAAAACCGCAACCATAAACTTTTACAATATTGATAACACCTTAATGCTTGTTGACCTTCCGGGCTACGGCTATGCGGAGGTTTCCAAGGCTGAAAAGGAAAAATGGGCAGAAATGATAAACCACTACCTCTACACAAGGGAAAACTTAATGACAACCTTTTTGGTGGTTGACTCCCGCCATAAGCCTTCGGCGGATGATGTTACGATGTATGGCTTCTTAAAGGAAAGCCAGGGCTGTGTAATAGTAATTGCAACGAAAACCGACAAGGTTAAAAAGTCCGAGCTAGAAAAGAATTTAGAGCTTATAAAGGAAACTCTTTCCCTTGATGAGGAAGACGTGTTAATCCCCTTCTCAGCAGAAAAGGGTGAGGGGGTTCATGATGCCTGGGAGGTGCTTTATGACGTTGTTGAACAAAGCAATCAGTGAAGCGTTTTTAGAGGCGGAAAAAGCTAAAGAAGAGGGCGAAATTCCCGTGGGCGCAGTTATATTCAGCGACACGGAGATAATAGCAAAGGCACACAACTTAAGGGAACAGAAAAAATCCCCCACAGCACACGCGGAGATTCTTGCCATAGAAGAAGCTGCAAAAAAGGTTTCCGACTGGCGACTTAGCGATTTATCCATCGTTGTAACCTTGGAGCCCTGCGTGATGTGTGCCGGAGCAATAATGAATTCAAGATTAAAAAATGTATATTTTGCCGCATATGACTTAGATGCCGGCGCCTTCGGAGGAAATATGGATGTATCTGAAGGCAGGTTAAATATCTGCGGCGGAATATTCAAGGAAAAAGCAGAAGATTTAATATCCGGATTTTTCAAAGAAAAGAGAAAGGATGAAGAATAATGGAAAAGGAAAAGTTTTATATAACAACTGCCATTGCATACACTTCAAGAAAGCCCCACATAGGTAACACCTATGAGGTTGTTTTAACCGATGCAATCGCACGTTTTAACCGTCTTATCGGTAAGGATGTATTCTTCCTTACAGGAACAGACGAGCACGGTCAGAAAATTGAGGACTGCGCAAAGGAAGCAGGAATTACTCCTCAGGCATATGTTGACAAGGTTGCAGGGGAAATAAAGGATATCTGGAACTTGATGGGCGCAAGCTATGATAAGTTCATCCGTACAACAGACAAGGAGCACGTGGAGGTTGTGCAGAGAATTTTCAAGAAGTTCTATGACCAGGGCGACATCTATAAGTCCGAGTACGAAGGACTTTACTGCGTTCCCTGCGAATCCTTCTTTACCGAAACCCAGGCTGAGGGCGGAATCTGCCCCGACTGCGGAAGACCTGTAAAGAAAACCCACGAGGAAGCATATTTCTTCAAAATGAGCAAATATCAGGACCGTCTTATAAAGTACATTGAGGATAATCCCGACTTCATTCAGCCCGAGGCAAGAAAGAAGGAAATGATAAACAACTTCTTAAAGCCCGGTCTTCAGGATCTTTGTGTATCAAGAACATCCTTCAAATGGGGCGTTCCCGTAACCTTTGACGACAAGCATGTTATTTATGTATGGATTGACGCTCTTTCAAACTATATCACGGCTCTTGGCTATGATACCGAAGGATCAAGTGACCTTTACAAGAAGTACTGGCCTGCAAACGTGCACATCATCGGTAAGGATATTTTAAGATTCCACACGATTTACTGGCCCATTATGCTTATGGCACTTGGTGAGCCCTTGCCCAAGCAGATATTCGGCCATCCCTGGCTTCTTTCAGGCGGCGATAAGATGAGTAAGTCCAAGGGTAACGTGCTTTATGCCGATGACCTTGTAAGACACTTCGGCGTTGATGCAATAAGATACTATGTGCTTCGTGAAATGCCATTTGCAGCAGACGGTACAATTACACTTGAAACCATAATTTCAAGATATAATTCCGACCTTGCAAACACCCTTGGTAACCTTGTAAACAGAACGGTTGCCATGATTAATAAGTATTTCGGCGGAGAAATCACCAATCCCAAGGTAGAGGAAGAGGTTGATCTTGAACTTATCAGGGAATGCACCGACACGGTAGCATCCGTTGCTGAAAAGATGAAGACCTTACGTGTGGCAGATTCGCTTGATGCCATCTTCTCCCTTGCA
>JAUNRD010000038.1:0-6007 GCA_030535815.1 Clostridia bacterium | reverse complement strand
AAGAAGCAACAAGTACATCGACGAAACAATGCCCTGGGCACTTGCCAAGGACGAATCGAAGAGCGACCGCTTAAAGACTGTTTTATACAATCTTTCAGAGGCAATAAGAGTA
The DNA here is from genome assembly GCA_030535815.1 of Clostridia bacterium. Taxonomy (GTDB): domain Bacteria; phylum Bacillota; class Clostridia; order CAKSNL01; family HGM11501; genus HGM11501. The sequence goes on along the minus strand of JAUNRD010000038.1, from coordinate 5,895 downwards.
ATAGGCGTTCTTCTTTCTCCCTTTATGCCCGAAACAGGTAAGAACATCCTTACCGTAACAGGCGCTGCTGATGCAACATACGAATCAATTCTTTCTTACGATAAGGAAAGAAATGTTAAGGTGGGCGAGGCAAAGCCTCTCTTTGCAAGACTTGACGAAGCTAAAAAGCTTGAAGAAGTAGAAGCCGATCTTTTCAAGCCGGTTGAAGAGGCTAAGGAAGAGGAAAAAGAAGAGTTCATCACTATTGACGATTTTGATAAAATAAAGCTTAAAACCGCAAAGGTATTAGCTGCAGAAAAGGTTGAAAAGGCAGATAAGCTCTTAAAGCTTACCGTTGAAGTGGGAAGTGAAGTAAGAACGGTTGTATCGGGAATTGCAAAGAGCTATACACCCGAGGATATGGTTGGAAAGACAGTTATCTTGATTACCAACTTAAAGCCTGCAAAAATCCGCGGAATTGAGTCAAACGGTATGATACTGGCAACAAGCGACGACGGTGAAATCAACATAATCACAACCCACAAGGAAGGTAAGAGCGGTCTGGAGGTAGGCTGATGATTTTCGACTCTCATGCCCATTATGATTCCCATCAGTTTGATGAGGACAGATTTGCTATTCTTGATACTATGCCTGAAACCGGAGTTTCCGGCATAGTAAACTGCGGATGCGACATTCCTTCATCAAAAATGAGCCTGGATTTTTCCGATAAGTACGACTTTGTGTATGGTGCCGTAGGTTTTCATCCCGGATGTATTGAGGATTATAAAGAAGGCGACCTTGATATAATAAAGGAGCTTTCGCACCATAAAAAATGCGTTGCCATCGGAGAAGTGGGGCTTGACTATCACTACGGCAAGGAGTTTAAGGAAGAGCAGAAAGAGCTTTTTATAAAGCAGATCCGCCTTGCAAACGAAGTGGGAAAGCCCGTGATTGTTCACGAGCGTGAAGCTTTTTCCGACTGCTATGAAATCTTAAAGGCGGAAAAACCGGATAAGGGCGTTATGCATTGCTTTTCGGGAAACAAGGAAACCCTTCCTCTTATATTAAATCTCGGACTTTATATCGGAGTTGGCGGTACACTTACATTTAAAAACAATGTGAAAACCGTTGAAATGTGCCCGCTGATTCCAAAGGACAGAATTCTGCTTGAAACCGATGCGCCGTATCTTGCGCCCGTACCCTTAAGAGGAAAGCGGAATTACTCTCCGTACATTATCCATGTGGCAGAGCGGGTGGGTGAGCTTATGAATCTTACAACAGAAGAGGTTCTTAAGATAACCGAGGAAAACGCAAAAAAACTTTTTGGTATTTAATTTAGAGAGCACTGGAAATTTTTTCAGTGCTCTTTTTAACAGTATCGGAAACTACAGGACAAGTATCGTTTTTTCCATTTAAAAACCTATGATTGTATGCTATACTTAAGGTAAGGGGTAAGGTATTTCTTACGTTGATAAATCGCAACTTTGTCCAACAATCGCAATATTTTCATATTGACAGAGTTTTTTATAAAAGGTATACTAAAATAAGAGGTGATGCGACGTGGAAAAAAAGCAGATAATTAATATCGTTAATTTTATACGTGATACAGAACCGAGACTTCCTATGGATTTGATTACGCCTGTTAAAATGCAGATTGAGCTTATGAAAAAGCATAATCTGAAGGGAACATTTCTGCTTCAGTATGATGCCCTTACTGATAAGGTATATCAGGATATGTTAAAGGAGCTTGATCCGTCGCAGTTTGAAATAGGTGTGTGGCTTGAAATTGTGGAGCCGCAGGTTAAAAAGGCAGGGCTTACCTGGCGGGGAAGATACTCCTGGGACTGGGCGACGAATGTGGGCTTTTCAGTGGGTTATACAAAGGACGAGCGGGAAAAACTTATCGACGTGCTTTTTTCGGATTTTAAAGAAATTTTCGGCTATTATCCCAAGGTTTTAGGCTCCTGGCTTTACGACACCCATACAATAAAATATGCAAACGAAAAATACGGACTATCTGCAATATGCAACTGCAAGGAGCAGTACGGAACGGACGGCTATACCCTTTGGGGCGGCTATTACGGACAGGGATATTACCCCTCAAAAAACAATGTTTTTCTCCCCGCGGGAAAAAGCGAAAATCAGATTGATGTTCCCCTTTTCAGAATGCTTGGCTCAGACCCGGTATATCAGTTCGACCACGGTATGAGCGTTGAGAAAAATGAAAACAGCGTTCAGGGCGTTATTACGCTGGAGCCGGCGGCAACGGAGGCGGGCGGAAATGACTTTTCATGGATTGACTGGTACTTAAAGGAAAACTTCAACGGTGACTGCCTTTCCTTCGGCTATGCTCAGGCAGGTCAGGAAAACAGCTTCGGCTGGGCAAGAATGGGAAAGGGGCTTACATATCAGTTTGAGCAATTTGAAAAACTTCAGAAGGAAGGGAAAATCTCCGTTGAAACATTGGGCGAAAGCGGAGAATGGTTTAAGAAAACCTATAAAATAACTCCCGCCTCTGCCATAACGGCACACAGCGCCTATGACGATGAGGATAAAAGCTCCGTCTGGTATTCAAGCAAAAACTACCGGATAAATCTTTATCTGGATCACGGGAAATTCAGAATAAGGGACATACATATTTTCTCGGATAAGCTTAATGATCCCTTTATGGATGAGGTTTGCACCACGGAAAAGGCCTGCTATGAGGCACTTCCCTTTATTGACGGAAACCGCTACAGCGGAAACGGAATTCTGGCAGGCGGATATATAGAAGGAATTGAATCCTTTTCCGATATGAGCTTTTCCGACCTTGGTGACGGATGTGCAAAGGTAAGCTACGGAAGTCTTTCTTTTGAGCTTAAAGAAAATTCTTTTAAGATAGAGGCTGATAAGCCCTTTGCACTTAAAAACGTAATCGGAATTGACGGAAACCATAAGCCCTCGGTTTTATCTCTCGCAGAGAAGGAAGTTACCTTTGAGTACGGTGGAGAAAAATACAGGGTAAAGACAAAAATCGGTAAGGTCATAAACGAAAACGAATTTTCATCGGAGGGTAATTGTCTTCTGATTGAACTTGAAACAGAAATATAAAGGAGGAATAAAATTGAAAAGGTTATTAAGCATTTTTCTTTGCGCTTTAATGCTTTTTGCTCTTGCTATGCCTGCTCTGGCAGCAGATACAGAGCTTTTAATTTCCGGAATTTCAAAATCTGAAAGCATTAAAATCGAAGGCGGTGCCATAAAGGAGCCTGCCCACGGAGGATATTTTGGATTTTCAAATGTAAATATGGACCATAAAAAATCCGTTTGGGTAAAAGCAACTGTAAATGATAAGGGCGCAACAAACTTTGAAACACTGGCGATAGTAATGGACGACCCGAAAAAAGGTGCAGTTTTGGGCTATCTGCCTCTTACAACCGAGGGAGTTGACAGAATTTATAAGGCTTCCATTACTCAGGAGTCGGGAAATCACGACCTTTATTTCGTGCCTCTTTACGGTGTGGGCGATGACATCACCATAAAGGAAATATGGCTTTCCGAGGATAAGTACTATCACGATACTTTAGGTGCGCAGGCATCCGATGATGTCATAATCGATGATTATTCAGATACCTTAAAGGCGGTTGACTCCATGGGACGTGCAGTTGCATCCTATGAAGAGGTGGGCGATGTTAAAACCGACGGCAGACACGTTGGTATTATGTACTGGAACTGGTTTCCCCACGTAGACTCAAAGGTGGCAGCCTATGTAATCCCCGAGGTTATAAAGAAAAATCCCGAATCAAGGTCCGATTACAACCACGACGCCTGGGATATGAACGGTAAGTTTTACTGGGGCGAGCCTGCACTCGGCTTTTATGACGGCTATGACTATTTCGTATACCGCCGTCATGCTGAAATGCTTGCATTAGCCGGTGTGGATGCAATATTCTTCGACTACACCAACGGACATAATACAATGATTCCGAGGCTGAATGTTGTGGCAGAAGCCTTCCGTGATGCAAAGGCTGCGGGAGTAGATATTCCCCGTCTTTCTGCATATAACTCTATGGGAGGCAGCGGCTCGGACAGCTACAGACAGATGGAATCTTTATACTTTAACTGCTTTATCGAAAATGATTATTCAGATATATGGTTCTTCTGGGAGGGAAAGCCTCTCCTTGCAAGTAACTCTACTCCCAAATACGGAAGGGCGTTCGTTGAGTCAAACGACTATGTAAAGGACGAAATTTTCCGTGAGGTATCCGATTTCTTTACATACCGCTATCAGGGACACAGAAATCAGATAACAGCAAATCACATTGATTCCAAAGGTACAGACGAATGGATTTGGCTTGAAAACTTCCCGCAGATACTCCGAAACAAAGACCCCGAGACCGGTAGACCTGAGTTTGTAGCCGTAGGCTGCGGCATCAACGAATCTACGGTATGGGGAGTTTCGAGAACGGGAGCTTTTTCCGATCCCTACTGTAAGGGCAGGGGATTTTCCGAGGTATTCGGTGAAGATTATTCTGAAAACGGCGCAAGAATGGCATATTTCTTCCGCGAGCAGGCGGCTCTGGCACTTGATGCCGCACCTGAATTCGTATACTTAAACGGATGGAACGAATTTACAACCGTAAGAAATGCAGACCATTCCGGTTTGAAAAATGCCTTCATCGACACCTTTGACGATGAAAACAGCCGTGATTTTGAGCCTTCAAAGGGCTTTCTTAAGGATGACTATTATCTTCTTATGACAGACTTTATAAGAAAGTATAAGGGTGTACGCCCCGTAAGAGTGGCAAGCGGTGCAAAGACCATTGATATAAGTGGAGATGCATCCCAGTGGGAAGGCGTTGGACCTGAATTTATCAACGCTACGGGAAGCTATGAGCGAGAAGGCTACACCGCACCCGTTGCATATACAAATACATTGGTTGATGCAAGTACAAATACAAATAACTTCATAAAAACTGCAAAGGTTTCCTTTGATGCTGAAAAGCTTTACTTTACAGCGGTAGCCGACAAGGAAATGAAGCAGGGAAACAACTTTATGTATTTATATATAAATTCAGACAGAAATTATGTAACAGGCTTTGAAGGCTATGATTATGTTGTAAATATGGACGGAATCGGTGTGCTTTCCGCATTTACCGGAAACGGAACAGAAACAAAAAAGGTAAGCGATGTTACATACAGCATAAAGGATAACCGCATTACACTTTCGCTTTCAAGAAGCGAAATCGGTGAAACCGATAAGGTTGATATTGAATTCAAGTGGACGGATTCAGTTGAAGCTGATGTTATATCCTGGTATGCAAAGGGATCAAGCGCTCCTATGGGAAGATTTAACTATCACTATACTGAAATTCCCGAAACAACTCTTACCGATGAAGAACGTGCAGAAATCGGCAAGGGCGCAATCATAAAGGCGGGAGCACCCACCATGATTGCAGACGGCGGAAAAATGAAGGTTTATGAAAAGGATATAAGAGTTACTCCTTTTGAAGCAAACGGAACACTTTATGTTCCCGAAAGCGCATTTATAAACATTATGGGTGACGGCAGAACAAAGAGCGTTTATAACTATAAAAACAATATGATTAAAATCCGTCACTATGAAATGAATGAAGACCTTACAGAGGTTATTAACAGCAGCTTTGCATATACAACACTTGATTCTTTAGATGCAAAGGTAGGGGGAAAGGCAATTACATTAAAAGCGCCCATTGTGGCGGCAAACGGACTTATCTATATTCCGCTTACATTCATAGAAGATGCTTACGGCTACAAGGTTAAAAACCACGGAAACGGAATTTATTCCGTAAGCAAAGCAGGACTTTCTGATGAAATTGTAAACGCGGTATCGGCTCATCTTAATTGAAGGAGGGGATAAATTTGAAAAAATTAACTGCGATAATACTTGCACTTATA
>JAUNRD010000384.1 GCA_030535815.1 Clostridia bacterium | reverse complement strand
GACTTGAGGTTGCAATAGAAACGGTGCAGTCCCTTAAATCTTCTGTGGGACTTCCTGATGGTGGTATAAATGTTTATTTAAGAGAAGGAAAATATACCATTACAAATACACTGAATTTTACTGCCAAGGATTCGGGCCTTGAAGGCTCTCCTATAATATATGAAGCATACCGTGACGAAAAGGTTTCTTTAAATGGTGGTGTTTCCATAAAGGGCTCTGAGTTTAAAGCGGTTACCGATTCGGATGCGTTAAAGAAGATTTCTGATCCGAAAAATATAGTATGTTATGATTTGTCAGGTGACCTGATGGGATTTAACGACAGCTTTAAAACTATGGATCCGGATTTGTTTTCTCTTTCATATAAAGGAGAAGCTCTGACGGTGGCACGCTGGCCGGATGATGACTGGGCACTCACAGGAGAAGTTTTTGAAAACCCAAAGAATTACAGAAATTATGGTTTTAAGTTTGCTGTGGGCGATACGAGAGTGAAAAAATGGGGAAATGAAAAACTTCCTAAGATAATGGGGTATTTCGGATTTGACTGGGCAGGAGAGAGAAGAAGTATAACAGAAATTGACGAAGAATTACTGGCTATCAAAACCGATACGGGTGCGCAATACGGTATAGCCGAGAATAAGCGTTATTATGTTTATAATATGCTTTGCGAGTTGGATGCACCGGGAGAATTCTATTTTGATACCGCATCGGATATCGTGTATTTCTATCCTGTTGAGGGAGACCCTAAAAATCAGGAATTTTTAAATAATGAGCTTCAGTTTGCTCTTACATCTGCCAATTTAATCACACTAAATGATGTGGATTACATGAATTTTGAGAAAATAACATTTGAAAATGCTTTGGGACTTGCATTGGATGTTGACACAGCTTGTGAGCATGTTGAAATTTTGGGATGTGTATTTACAAATCTTAATGCGGGTGTAAGTTTAAAAGGCTTCAAAAATGTGGTGAGAAGCTGTGATTTTTATAATATTTCTGGAAGACCTTTAAAAGCAGAAGGTGGTGACCGTGCAACACTTACTCCTTCAGGAAATCTTATCACAAACAACAAGTTCTGGAACTTTAATACGGTTTCAAGAACAAATACAGGCGCTATAATGCAGAACGGAATAGGTGACACTATTTCTTACAATGAATTTGTTGGCGGACCTCATTTGACGATTGCTCTTGGAGGAAACGATAACATTATTGAATATAACGAATTTTATGATACTCTGCAGGATGGTGCAGGGGACGCCGGAACAATCTACGGCGGAAGAAATCTTTCGGAACAGGGAAATATTATAAGACGTAATTTATTCCATGATTTATCGTCAATCGGTGCGGTATATCTTGATGATAGTTTGTCGGGGCATACCGTAACGGAAAATGTTTTCAGAGATACAGGAACAGGTGTTTTTGTTCACGGCGGTATTTATAATACTGTGTGTGACAACTTCTCATACACAACAAAGGGCGGCGAACCGGGAGGAATACGTTCTTCTCATGCAGCCATAGATTGGAACATTGACGGGGTTACAGCGATACAGCACAACAACAATACTTATCATTTGACCTTATTTGACTGGAGAAATGAGCCATGGACAAAATATAACGATGTTTTGAAATTTGTAAACAGTGGTAATACGGAAGATCCATTCCCGATGTATAACTGCGTATATACAGGAAATATATTTGTGGGAACTGATATGACGGATAAAATAACCGTTCCGGTGGAATCGGTGCCGGTTGTTACTGAAGAAAACAATACATACATAAGCAAAGAGGATGCAAAGACCTATGTTATTCCAGAAAAATACCAGGATGTTATAGATAATTCAGGGATATATATAGACGAATACAGAAAAGAATTAAGCAGTGTAAAGAAATTCGATCTTTTAAGACCGTACAATAAAGCTATAGACGTTGAGGCGTCATCGATAAAATTTGAATGGAGTGCAGCAGAAGATGCATATAAGTATCAGTTTACACTTGCAACCGACAAGGAATTTAAGAATATAATTTCAAATAAGCTTGTAAGAGGGACTGCTGTGGAAATAGAAAAGCTTAACTACCATAACACCAGATATTACTGGAAGGTTAAGGCTATTGCAAATGACACTAACTCAATGAATGGTGAACATGAGATTATGAGTAGCCAGCCATATTATAGCTTCACCACAAAGGAATATGAAGTAGTGTCTCGTGAAAAGCTTCTTGAACAAATTACGATTTGTGAAGGAAATATTACATCTGTTATCGAAGGTGAAGAGCCGGGACAGTATAAGCCGGGAACAGTGGATAAGATGAAAGAACTTGTGGCTTTTTATAAGACACAGGCGGAAAAGCCTACCATTACCAACAAAGAGGTAAGTGTCTTTACAGAAAGCCTAAAG
>JAUNRD010000383.1 GCA_030535815.1 Clostridia bacterium | reverse complement strand
AAGCAGTATTACAATCATGCTCTTATGACGGGGGAGACAGGGCCATGGGGTGGATTTGTACATTCGGAAAGCATGAAGCTTGACGATGACATTTTAGAGTTATTCGGCGGTGAATGGGCTGAAGATCGGCCTGATCTTAATTGTAAGGTAGCTCCCTTTAAAGTATCAGATCGTTGTTGCGAAATCATGAAAGAGGCTCCGTCAAGACGATATCAGAAAGAGCATGATATTTATCCTTTTTTAGGACTTATGCAGATTGAAGGCGGTCAGCGAAGGTTTTCGCTCAGAAAATACGGCTGTAATTATGTCGGGAAGGATACCGTCAGGAGCTGTCCGTTCAATTACTTCTCACGACAAGATTTATTAACGCTTGCGCTTGATATTAAGGCTCCGGTTCCTGAGATATATGGGGAAATAGTAAAAGATCCAGACGGAAAGCTCCGAACAACCAAAGCTCAGCGAACAGGATGTAATATGTGTGGTTTCGGGATCCATCTGGAATCAAGACCGCACAGATTTGACCGACTGAAAGAGCGAAACCCGAAATACTGGCACTTCCTCATGTATGAATGTGTTGAGGATGAAACCGGAAAATATGGATGGGGCAGAGTTTTAGATTATCTGGGTATCGAATGGGAAAACGATATCGGGCAGTTAAGAGGGCAAATGAATATATTTGATTTTCTAAAGGAGGCATAAATGGAAATACAGATCGGCGATGATATCACGGTAGCCGGGAAGGTTAAGCGCATTGAAAACGGGTGCCTGATGATTAAAACAAAGAACGGCTCTGAGTTATGGATAGAAAAGGCTGATATCAAGACTCACAGGCCGATTGGAAAGGAAAGTAACCATGAAGAAGAAAGCAACAAGTGAATTCACTGAAGAAGAAAAGAATTGGATGGATACGATAGCAGTAAATTACATAATCGCTCAGTCAGACGGTTATCAGCTTGGATACGCACAGGCTTTAAATGATCTCACGTCATATATCGTTGATTATTGGAACGGTTCGGACGATAAGCCACAGCAAAGCGTATTGGATGCCATAATTGATTTAGGGGTGGAGCTTGGAAAGCGTCAGGAAACCGCAAAGGAGAATATTCGGATTGTAAAAGAACGAGGTTATGAAAATTATTACAATTGGCAATATAGGTCTGCGGATGAACCTTTTGGAAGGAACGTAAATCTGTTTACTAAAGATTTTAACGAAGATAAGGAGGGGAACAATGAAAACTAACGAATTTTTAGACCTATCAGACAAGGCACTTAGCAAGGTGCTGAAGGATTACGCCTATGAGCGCAAGGGAGAAATTGCCGATTTATGCTATGCCGCCTCTATCAGGATTGGGGTGCTTTCGGCAGGGATTAGGCGATTCAGAGAGGAAGAGGAAGGGGATGATCTTAAATGATGACAGCTGAAGAATGCAAGGCTTATTATGAGCAGAACAAAGATTTTCGAGCATACGTTGACGGCTTTGTCTGTAACAAGAAGATCATAATGGACGATGGCATATTTGCCTTTAAGATGATCCAGAACACCGCTGAGTATTACAAGGCGAAGGAGGGCGTATGAAATTTCCGACATATGAAGAAATGGCGAAGGATGTGGCAGAAAAAGCGTTAGACGAATATATCTATCAGGGTAAAACGCTCCGAGAATGGGTGCAGATTATTTCTGAAAACCAAGACTCAGATTGCATAAGCCGGAAAGAGGTTTTAAAGCTGATTGAGGAAAGCGTTGCAAAATACTACGGTCAATACTCTATGGATATGCTGAACATGTGGGGGCTGTTTTCTCAGATGATTACAGAACTTCCTTCCGTCACTCCTAAATTAGAGCCTTGTGAGGACTGCATAAGCCGAGAAGCTGCCAGAGATTTAATGTACCACAAACAGGAACCGCTTACCGAATATGATTTAGATACTCTCCCTTCCGTCATTCCGAAACCGAAAACGGGGTGGCATATAGCACATGGACTCTATGAGGATAGATTTTGGTGTTCTTGTGGATATATTAAAATAATAGATAGTAATATGAGTGAATGGAAGCATTGTCCCATTTGCGGAGCAAAGATGTCGGAAATCCCGACAGGTTCAGAAGGGAGCGATAAGGAATGAAAAAGATACGTCTTTTCTCCACCAAAGCAATAAAAGGTATCGAAGGAGAAGAAGGTGAACTGTATGTTAATTTCTACTTAGTATTGAATAGGAATTATATTTTCACATTTTTGATAGATGCTCCGAACTTATCATGCAGTAACAGACATCCTATAAGGTTATGGAAACATTTTTTGATAATGCTTGAAGAAGAAACGGTTAAATATATGCGTAGATATGAAAAAGGTATAAATATACAGAAGTTACCACCCGTTAATCCACAGCCAAAGACAG
>JAUNRD010000382.1:2188-2396 GCA_030535815.1 Clostridia bacterium | reverse complement strand
TTGCCGCAGAGTCAAGCTCATCAAGCAGGGAGCAAGGCATAGATATTAAAATTTTTTTACTCAGCATAAACCGAACCTCCCCGATATACCGAAAGATATATAAATTATACATCTTTTTTTATGCCGAGTCAATTACAGTTTATGGAATTGCTTCCTTTTATGTACAGCAATCCCGTTTTTTTCGGGCAGATTTCCGACCCCTTCCTCT
>JAUNRD010000382.1:0-2178 GCA_030535815.1 Clostridia bacterium | reverse complement strand
ATGCCATACATTTTTTTATTGCATCGGGTATCATTTTTATTAAATCGGTGGCAGTAAATGCATATTCCGAAAATTTTTCCAGGCATAAGTCACCGGAAAGGCCGTGAAGATATGCCGCCTTGTATGCCGCACCCTCCATACCCTGTGCCAGGAAGGATGCCGTGATTCCCGACAATACATCGCCGCTTCCGCCCTTTGCCATACCCGGATTTCCCGTGGTGTTGTAAAAGCACTTACCGTCAGGCGTTGCCGTTATTGTAATAGCACCCTTAAGCACCACCGTACAGCCATACTTTTTTGCAAAGGATGAAGCAGAGAGCCTTCTGTCCTTTTCAACCGAGGCAATGTCGCACCCCATAAGCCTTGCCATTTCGCCGGGATGGGGCGTTATGACCGCTCCTTTGAAAAACTCCGGTTCATCGGCAAGACAGTTGAGACCGTCAGCATCAATGATGATGTTTTTACCTGAAAACAGCTTTATTGCCTCTTTAACAAGATATGCAGTTTCCTCACTTTTGCGAATGCCGGGACCGATTAAAAGAGTATTCGCTTTAGATGCCGCTTCCTTTATATCAGACAGAGCCTCGCGCGAAAAGGTTTTTCCGTTATGACTGCAGCCAATCGTCATGGCTTCGGGGATTTTTTTAGCCACAACATTAATTATCACATCGGGAACGGCAACCGTAAGAAGTCCGCATCCCGTTTTAAGGGCAGCCTTTGCAGCCATATATGCCGCCCCTGCCATGCCCTTTGAGCCTGCAACACAGAGAATGTTTCCGTAATGGCCCTTGTTTGTGTTCCTGCTTCGCTTGTCAAAGCTTATGCCGTCAACAAGATATGCTGAAGAATCCGGAATATCGGCGGGAATGGAAATATATTTTTTCACTATTTTTCCTGCCATCTCATGCCCGGGATACTGGAAAAGCCCGGTCTTAAAAAATCCGAAGGTAACGGTTTTATCCGCCTTAAAGGCACAGCCCATTATTCCCCCTGTATCGGCGTTTACGCCTGAGGGGATGTCAACAGCCAGCTTAAAAGCCTCTTTTCCGTTCATATAGGAAATGAGCTTTTCAGCATCGCCCTCTATATTTCTCGAAAGTCCTGTGCCGAAAAGAGCGTCAACAATCAAATCCGTATCCTTATCCTCCATTTCGGGAAAGGGCGTGATTTTTATGCCCAGCTTTTTACAGATTTCCGCATTTTTACACTTTGTGGGAAAAAGGGCTATTATCTCCGTATCCGTCCCGTTTAAAAATAAGTGCCTTGCGAGGGCATAACCGTCCGCCCCGTTGTTGCCGCTTCCTGCGAAAATCCTGGCGCTCTTAACCTCCGGACATTCCGAAAAAAGAGCCAGTGCGGCATTTTCTATTAAAATTTCTTCGTCGATTCCGTAAAAGTCAATGGCACGCCTGTCGGCACAGCCCATTTCTTCTGCGGTTAAAAGCATATCAAGCATATTTATCTTCCTTTTTATATCTCCCTTGCCACAACAAAGGCAAGAGCATATTCCCCGTCGTGGGAAATTGAAAGGCTTATTTCAAAATTATCGAAAACTCCCCCGGGAAAGGAAAAATAAGGTGCGCCCGTCTCATTGTGACAAACCTCTATATCCTTTGCCGGAAAGCTTGAAAGCCCCTTTCCCATCGCCTTTCCCAGAGCCTCCTTTGCGGCAAAAATTCCTGCCGCCGTTTCATAAGGATTCCTTTTTGAAAGAATATATTCTCCTTCATTTTCCGTGAAGAACCGCTTTAAGCCTCCCTTTTCAAAGAAGCCTTCCATACGGCTTATCTTCACGATGTCGCAGCCGGACTTTATCTTCATCTTTTAAACCTCTGACCCATGTAAAGCGAAAATGCCTTGAACATGGTTTCGTTGGGGTCGATTACGATGCATTCTTTCTTCTGACCACTATTTATTTCAAGATAGTAAAGATTTTCCGATGTTTCGTCGGGGCAAAGGATTTCTGCCTTTCTTCCGTCATACTTTCCGCCCTCGGAAAAATCCTTTACGTTGTAGTTTTTAAGGTTTACTCTTTTTCTTTTTGCGATGATTTTGTCAATGTCAAGCTCATCGTTGGTAAGGGTGTATTCATATTCCACAAACAAAATACCGCTTGAGAAATAGTATGCCCCATAAAGCATAAGCGCAGTGATAATTATCGCCAGAAAGCCGATAAAT
>JAUNRD010000381.1 GCA_030535815.1 Clostridia bacterium | reverse complement strand
TGATGACCTTGTATTCAGCGGCTGTAACAGTCTTAAAAATGTTATTTTACCTGAGGGCCTCAAAAAGATAGGAAAGGCTGCGTTTAAGAATTGCGTATCTCTTACAACGGTAAAGATTCCCGCATCTGTTATTAACCTTTCTACCGACCTTTTCAGAGGATGCAACGGTCTTAAGTCTATAGTTGTTGATCCTAAGAACAGATATTATAAGTCTGAACCCAATAAACGTGACGGAAGTGATCATGTACTTTTCAATAAGAATAAGTCCATGATTATAGCATATCCGGCAAGTAGCCGCGAAGTTCAGTATGATATCCCTGACAGCGTAACGACTATCAGCGACTGGACATTCAGCGAATGTAACAAGCTCAACAGAATTTCCATTCCTGACAGTGTTAATGAAATAGGTGAAGGTGCTTTCTGCAACTGTAAGCTTCTTGATGAACTTATCGTTCCCGATACAGTTGAAAAAATTGATGACTGCGCTTTCCGTGGCTGTGAGAGTCTTGAGAGAATTCTTATTCCTTCATCTGTTGTAGAACTCGGATGGGGTCTGTTTGACGATTGCAGCGAAAATCTTGTTGTATATTGCGATGAAGACTCTGAAATTCATGCTTATTGCGAAAGAAATAAGATTAAATGTGACAGAATCTGCAATATGGAGACGAACTGATTATGAATGGACAAAAAAGAGAAAGGTTCTCTTGGCTGACGGGATTCGAGGGCTCGTCCGGTGCCGCAGACCCTCCTGCGCCGCGCTGCCGCCGTCCGTCGTAAAAAAGAATACTGTTATGTGCATTGCTTTGCTGGCTGCTTTGGTAACTGGCTTTATTATTCCGGTTGACAAAGAGTATATTGGCTATTTTGATTATAAGACGTTGACGTGCTTGTTTTGTGTGCTGGCAGTTGTTTGTGCACTTAAAAACATTAATTTCTTCTATATGCTGGCAAGGAAGGTAGTGCAGCTTTTTAAGACTGCCAGAATGAGTGTTCTGGGTTTGGTGTACATAACCTTTATAGGGTCGATGCTGATTGCAAACGATATGGCACTTCTGACATTCCTTCCTTTGGGTTATTTCGTTTTAACTACAACCGGCAAAGAAAAATATATGGCGTTTACCTTTATAATGCAAAATATAGCGGCTAATCTCGGAGGAATGCTTACGCCTTTCGGAAATCCTCAGAATTTGTTTTTGTATACCAAGTTTAACATCCCTAATCTTGAGTTTATGGGGATAATGCTTTTTCCGTTTGTCGTATCGATTGCATTGATAACGTTGTGCTGCATAATTTTTGTCAGGAGCGAAAAATTAGAATTGCCTGATGAAAAAATTGTTATGAGCCCGGGAAGAACGTTGACTTATATGGCGTTGTTTATTCTTTCGATAGCAATCGTGTTCAGAGGTCTTCCGTATTGGATAGGATTGATTGTGATTCCGGTAGTGCTTGTTTTTATGGACAGAAAAGCACTTAAAATGGTGGACTATCCATTGCTTTTTACATTTGTGTTTTTCTTCATTTTCTCAGGGAACATGGCACGAATTGATGTTGTGCGGGACTTTTTCTCGACATTGCTTGAAAAAAACACTTTGTTGGTAAGTGTTTTTTCATGCCAGTGTATAAGTAATGTCCCGTCAGCAATACTGCTTTCGCAGTTCACCGGGAATTATCAGGATTTGCTTGTGGGTGTTAATATAGGCGGCGTGGGAACCCTTATAGCTTCGTTGGCGAGTCTTATTACATTCAGGGAGTATGTTAAACATAATCCCGGAAAGACCGGTTACTACATAGGAATGTTCTCGGCATTCAATTTTGCATTTTTAATTATACTCACAGGATTAATGCTGATTGTTTGAAGAAAAATACATATTTTAAGTATTAACGGGTTGAAAAATACATGGAAATATATTGTATCTGTGCTATAATATCTAATATAGCACTAGGTGTGTAAAGGAGTGTTTTTTATGAAGAAGGTATATGAGGCGCCTATTGCTGAACTTGAAGTAATAGAGACAAAGGACATCATCACAATCAGTGGTATTGATGAGTCTGTTGATATGTCAAGTTTTGCAATCATTGAGGCAGATTTCGAGTAATATTGACATAATTGAGAAAATGAAATAGGAATGGTTGGATGACCATTCCTTGTTTTCGTTAAATTGAAATGTCCGAAGCTGTGTTGACAGAGCTTCAATCAGGCCTGAAATAAGAGTTTTTGTATTTTTGAAAAAAAGTTTAATTTTTTTGAAAAAAAGTCTTGACAAATGCTCGGATTGTTGCTATAATATGATACGTGCTCTGTGAGAGAGCAACAAATAAATAAACGGTATGCGAGAGTGGCGGAACTGGCAGACGCGCACGTTTGAGGGGCGTGTGATTTCATCGTACGGGTTCAAT
>JAUNRD010000380.1 GCA_030535815.1 Clostridia bacterium | reverse complement strand
GCACTATTTAATAGAGCCTGCCATAAACTATATCGAGCAAAATTACGACAAGACTTTTCCTATCGAAACACTTGCATCATTTTGTCACATAAGTAAATCTGCATTGTTTAAGCAATTTAAAAACATCCTCGGGGTAACTCCGATAGAATATAAGCACAACGTTATGATTCAACACGCCGTAAGGCTTTTATCAAACACAGATTTGTCCATTGATGAAATAAGCCTTAAAGTCGGTTTTTCCTCATCAAACTATTTCAGAAAAATATTTACAAGGCTTACAGACAAAACCCCGAAGGAATTGCGACAAAAATAATTATTGCTTCCTTCTGCATCCGTCTATCTGTATATTCTGACCGGCACCGGTTATCAGTGCAATTTTATTTGCAAGCTTCATAACCTATCCCTCTTTTTTTATTCGTCGTGACACAGTAAAACCGTGTACTTTTTATCGCTGTATTTTTCTATAAATTCCCTCGAAGCTTTTTTGTCAAAGGATGCTCCGGTGGGAATTTTTTTATTGAGACATTCTCTTTTATAGCATTCATCGCCTGCTATGATATAAATCTTATCATCCGACTTTATTTCAACGATGCAAGAGCCTTTTGAGTGACCGCCGATCTTTATGATTTTCACATTTTCAGATAGATGAAATACCTCGGAAAAAGCATTAACCTTAAACCCATCGGGGATATATTTTTTTCCGCTTTCGTACTCACCTTTTTCTATATGTATGGTGGCATTTTCAAAATATTTCACACATTCAATATGGTCGTGATGGGAATGGGTAATTAAAACATCGGTTATATCAGAAGGGTGAATATCTATTTTTTCAAGTGCCTTTACCGTTCCTGTAAAATCCCGCATTACAAAACCGGGCATCGTTTCACAGCCTGCATCAGCTAAAATGAGCTTGTCTTCCGTTTTTATAAGATAGACCTTGAAAACTATTTCGTTGGAAACATCTTTTCTCCCGTTTTCGAAAACCATAGCTTCGGGCAGGACGGATTTGCCGTACTCTATTGGTATTATCTTCATTATACCGCCTCACATATTATCTCTTATCGCCTTTAAGTTTTTTATTAAAGGCTGGGCGGGGGCGGCAAGCTCGTCGTGCTCGTGCACCGCAAGGTACATCACGCAGCCTATCTCTCCGCCAATTCTTCTTAAGATGTGACATTCTCCTCCGCTTAAGAATAAAAAAGGAATTGAAAGCTTTTCCTTAAGAAGATTTATTATTTTAAGGTTTTCAAGCTGTTCTTCCATAGTTTCCGCACCGACAACAAATTTCGCAATATCGGCACCGCGTCTTTGATATTCAAGTGCAATTTCCAGAACTTTTTCGGCAGGTGTAAATTTCATAATGTGCGATGAAATTAAAACCTCGGCTCCTTTTTCGTGAAGCTTACGGATTAACTCCATCTGCTTTTTTGCGGCAGCTTCATTCATCGTTACTTCGCCCGGAGTTTTATCATAAAGGTCGCCCAGCACATCAACCAAGGTTGCGCCGCATTCTGCCAGCTCTAAAAGCTCTTCTGCTATTTCCTCGTCAGACTTTCCTTCGTTGTGATGGTTTCTGTAATTGGTGACATAGACAGGTTTATCGGTATATGAGAAAAGCTCCTTATAGGTTTCTTTGTTTCTGTATTCGGGCAATAGCTGTTCAAACTGCATACCTATCGCCTCTGCCCCACAGGCTACGGATTTATCTGTAAGCTCCTTCACACGCTCAGGAGTTTTTGCTATTACCATTGAGGTGATAATTGCCCTTTCGCTGTTAAGAAAAGTCTTTTTCATATCAGCGCCACCTTCCCATAGCGTTTCTTCCGCCGTCTATCATTATGTTTTCGCCGTTTATAAACTGACCTTTTTCCGATGCCACAAAAAGACAAAGGTCAATTATCTCCTGAGGCTCTGCCGCCCTTCCCAAAAGTGTCCTCATACCTGCCATTGACGGTCTTGTAAGAACGGGGCCGGGAGAAATGCAAACGCATCTTATATTATGCTTTGCGCCAAACTGTGCAAGGCCTTTGGTAAGTCCGTACATTACTCCCGATTTAGCCGCGGGGTATTCCATATGATAGGCATCCCCCTCCATACCGGAAATTGAGCCTATGTTTATGATGAGACCGCTTTTCTGCTCTCTCATCTGCTTTGCAACGGCGTGGGCAAAATAGAACTGGGCCCTGAAATTAACGTCTATTCCCCAGTCGTAAACCTCGATGGGCACATCTGGAAATTCGGGATATTTTTCCATATCCACCTTCTGCATCCTTACGGCAGTACCGCCTGCAAAATTTGCAAGAATGTCTATACGTCCGAAGGCCTTTACCGCCTCATCCCTTGCCATACACGCATTTTCATATTGGCGGACATCGCACAAAACCCCTATCGCCTTACCCTTGCCTTTAT
>JAUNRD010000379.1:1394-2413 GCA_030535815.1 Clostridia bacterium | reverse complement strand
TTTTTCCTTTATGCCTACAGAGACAGTGTTACAAGCGGAAACCTTATGATTTTTTCTCCGAATAACGTTTTCGGGGACTATATTTCCGAGGTTTTGCCCCGGCTTGGTGAAGAAAACATAAAAAGCACACCCTTTAATGAATACGCGTCGGAGCTTTTCGGCGGCAAATACAGATTTTTGCCGGCATCAGAATTTCTTGACTTTTCGGTAAAGGGTGACGGAATAAGAAAAAAAGCGGCTAAGATAAAAACTTCGGCACTCCTTGCGGATGCTTTAAGTGAGCATATTGAAAGGCTTTCGGGCATGAGCCCTGATTTTCCCGATATGGTATACGGCGGAAAATGCCTTATGAAGGGAAGCGAGATGGACAGGCTCTATACAAAGGACTTTTCCTATCTTTCCATTCAGGCAAGAATGAACAAGCTTTTTGCAAGGGTTTCGGTTTTTGCAAAGGACGAATATAAGAAAATTAAGAAGGCGGCAGTTGAATCCTTCGGGGAAGAGTACGACGAGAATGATGCAAAGGAAAAGCTTACGGAATTAAAGTGGAAAATAAGGGAAGAATACCGTGCATTTTTATCCTTTGCTGAAAAAACACTTTCTGCTGATCCTGAAAAAATCTATCTTGATGTACTTTCAAAAATTGATAAAGAGGTTTCAGCTTATACAGCGGAAAATCTTGCCCTTGGAGTTGTGCAGAGCGAGGATGCCGCGCCCCTTACCTATATTTTATCTGCAACAAGAGAGATTAAAAACGAGGTAAAATATTTAATCGTAGATGAGGCGCAGGACTATACAAGGCTTCATTTTGAAGCTATGAAAAACTGCTTCAGAAAGGCAAGTATAACATTTTTGGGAGACACTAATCAGTCTGTTTGTCCTATGGCTCCGCTGGTTAAGGGTGAAAACATTGCAAAGGTATTTCCCGATGCAACGGTAAAGTATCTTACCAAGAGCTACAGAAGCACCGCAGAAATAAGCGCGTTCTGCGGAAAGATACTGGGGCTTTCCGATGTTGA
>JAUNRD010000379.1:0-1384 GCA_030535815.1 Clostridia bacterium | reverse complement strand
GTCAGCATGACCACCCTTCACTCAAAGGAAGACTACTTAAAGAGTCTCATCAATCAGGCACTTAACTGGCAAAGAGAAGGGAAAACATGCGCTATAATTTTCCCGACGGCGGCAGAATGTCAGTCGCTTTACGATAAGTACGGGAAAAATGCAGGTCTTACATTGGTAACGGACAGCGATAAAAAGTTTAAAACCGGAAGCGTGATAATCCCTTCCTATATGGCGAAGGGATTGGAATTTGATGCGGTGGCACTTCCCTATAACAGCTTTTCCGGCGATGAATTAAAGCATCTTTTCTACACCGCTGCAACAAGAGCGCTTCACGTGCTTAAGCTTTTTAAGTATTAAAAGGAATTTTTATTAAAAGGATATGACTTTATGAAAAAAATAACGGCAGTAGCCATTTTATTTACCTTGCTTTTTACTTTTTGTTCCTTCGGTGCAAAAATAGACGGCGAGAAAATCGAAAGTACATTACTTAACGGAACAACTATGGCTCCGCTGGAGGATATTGCAAGGGTGATGAACCTGGAATTTTGGCCTTCAAGCGAGCAGTATGCGGTTTCGGAGAAAAACGACACGCCGAGGATGCTTAATTTTGTTCATTCCGAGCCTGAAAAGGTATATGCTCAGTATTATGTGAAAAATGCTGACGGAAGTCTTAAGCTTACCGACGAAGAGGAACTTATTCTCCCTGAAAGTGCGGTACGTATCGACGGGAAACTTTTTGTGCCTTTCCGCTTTGTGGCAGAGTATTTCGGGGCAAATGTTTACTGGTCCGAAGAAGACGGCGCGTGGGCATACAGAACCTCTTACGGAAAAACTGCTCTTATAAGAACCGACGGAAAGGTAAGGGAAAGAGTGGAGATTTCAGGAAATATTGAAAGCGCAGTAATAGTTTCCGACTATCTTGTTGTTGTAAGGGAAGGCGAACTTGTCCGTATCAGCCTTAAGGACGGCAGTGAAAAGGTAATAGGTAAGAGCGGAAGGGTTCACGTGGAGGGAGATAAGATTTTTGTCCTCGGAAGCGGAAAACTTACTCTTATTGATGTTAAAACCGGCGAAAGCAAGCCGGTGGATGAAAACATAACTATGGTGGGATACCTTGCAGGAGGCGGAGCATGGTGTGAAAAGGCGGACAAGGCTTCTGTTTACGATGCAAATGGAAATCACATAGCAGATGTTACCGGTAATTTCGAAAATCCCTGGGAATATCAGGATGGCTTTGTATACTACCTTACTTCCTCAATGGAAATGCGAAGGGCGAAAACCGATGGCTCCGGAGAAGAGGTGCTTATTAAAACAGCCCTTTATCCGGAGTGGGTTGACGGTTACATCTATTACAGCGACAGCCTTATGAACTACAGAAGATTTGATGTCAAAA
>JAUNRD010000378.1 GCA_030535815.1 Clostridia bacterium | reverse complement strand
TAACTGGTTTTTAGGGAGAGAGCAGACCTGGAAATTTATGTGCGAAAGAAAGTGGCTTCTCGGTAGTTTTCAGTGGGCAGGCTTTGAACACAGAGGAGAAACAGTATGGCCCCGTCTTTGCTCGCAGTCGGGAGCGATTGACTTGTTCCTTCAGAAAAAGGATGCATTCTATCAGAATCAGTCCCATTGGTCGGATAAGCCTATGATACATATGCTTCCTCACTGGAACTTGAAAACTGTTTTCCCCGGCGAAGATGTAAAGGTTTGGGCATATACAAACTGCGAAGAAGCCGAGCTTATCTTAAACGGTAAAAGCTTTGGAAAAGTTGCCGTTGAAAAATACGGTCACGCCCAGTGGTTTGTTCCTTATGAAGAAGGAGAAGTTGAAGTTATAGGATATATAAGCGGTAAGGAAGCTTGCCGTGACGGGTATGAGACAACAAAAGCTCCCGCTAAATTAAAGCTTCGTCTTGATAACAAAATTACAGGCTCAGGCAGAGATGTGGCAATAATAACCTGCTATACCGAGGATGAAGACGGACTCTTTGTTCCCGATGCATCGCCCTTTGTTGAATTTCATACCAATGCAAAAGGTAGCATTATCGGAACAGGAAGTGATATTTCCGACCACAATCCGGTTACGGATAAGAGCCGCAGGATGAGAGAAGGCCTTATCACAGTTGCGGTGGCTGTAAAGGGCGGAGCAGGTAAACTTTCTGTCTATGCAAAAGCAGAAGGACTTATTCCTGCAAGACTTGACATCGAAATTGAATAATCAAAAGGCGGAGAAGCAATGCTTCTCCGCCTTTTCGCAAAAAAGATAAAAAAGCTAAGAAAATCGGCAAAGATGACAAAAAAACTAAGGAATTTACAGTTTTTGTGTGTTATAATGATTGCAGAAATATTAACAGGAGGAGATTATATGAAAAGAATTGTATCAACCTTGCTTATTATATCTATGCTGGCATCCTTTTCTTTAGCAATTTCTGCGGAAACAGAAAAGGAATTAGATATACTTAAGCCTGACTTTAAAAATAATATTATGGTTTATGAAGATTGCATCAGATACAATACTAAAGACAGCTATTTCGGATTTAAGGCAGTTGACCTCACCGGAATAAAATCCATTGGAATCAGGGTGCTCAATACGTTTATAAGAGGCGCCGGAGAAAACGGAGATACTCTTGTTGTTAAGGCGGATGATCCGTTAAAAGGCGATGTGCTCGGATATATAGTTATGGCAGAAGCGGGAGAGAGCATTTTCAAAACATCAATCTTTGAAACGGAGGGCGTTCACGATTTATACTTTGTTTCGCTTTACGGAGAAAACAGAGGAAATTCCAATTTATATGAAATAAACTTATACAAAGATGAGTATGTTCAGGATAAATCCGCCTGTGTACCGGACTCATATATTAAAGACCTTTATTCGGATACCTGGGCGGCAACAGATTCCTACGGAAGAAAGGTGGCAGACTATTGTGAAACCGGGGCTGTTAAAACCGACGGACGTGAAGTGGGAATTATGTACTGGAACTGGTTTGTTGCAGATACTGCTAAATACCGCGGAAGGGTTATTTCAGACGTATTAAAGGAACACCCCGAAGCAAGAGACGATTATTACCACGAAGCCTGGGGGAAGAACAATAAATATTTCTGGACAGAGCCGGTGCTGGGA
Organism: Clostridia bacterium; assembly: GCA_030535815.1. Taxonomy (GTDB): domain Bacteria; phylum Bacillota; class Clostridia; order CAKSNL01; family HGM11501; genus HGM11501. The sequence goes on along the minus strand of JAUNRD010000378.1, from coordinate 741 downwards.
TTTTACGATTCCTATGACTACTGGGTATACCGTAAACACGCCGAAATGCTTGCAGTTGCAGGTGTCGATGTGATATTTACCGACTGTACAAATGCGGGATATACATTTACCGAGCCTCTTACAATTCTTGCAAAAGCTTTTCGTGATGCGAAAAGGACGGAAATTGATGTTCCGAAAATTTCGGTTATAGGCTCCCTTGGCCGCAGTAAATATGCATTTACCCAGCCTATGGCGATATATATGAATTTCTTTGTGGGAAATGATTATTCCGATATATGGTATTACCGCGACGGAAAGCCTATGATTTTTTCTACGGTATATAAAGCGGATACAAAGAAATATGCCAATGAAAAAGATACTGCACAGATGGATCTGGCGGAAGAAATACACGACTTTTTCACTTTCAGATATGCCGGGGCGTACAGAAACAGTAAGGTTGCTCCCAATGAATGGTTCTGGCTTGAAGAATTTCCGCAGCAGCTTCGTAATCCCGATGAAACCGGACGACCTGAAATGGTGGCGGTGGGATGCTCTATAAACACAACAGTCAATGCGGCAATGGGCGTGGCTACAGCTGCATCCAATCCCTATGCAAAGGGCAGAAGCTTTTCCGAGGTATTCAACCGCGACTATTCTGCTGACAGCGCAAGAAAGGCATATTTCTTCCGTGAGCAGGCAGCACTTGCTTTAGCGGCTGATCCTGAGTTTGTATTTATTGACGGATGGAACGAGCTTTCGGCA
>JAUNRD010000377.1 GCA_030535815.1 Clostridia bacterium | reverse complement strand
GAATTGACGGCTTTACCCTTGGCTACAATATGCAAAAGGGCGCCGAGCGTTTCGGCTGTGAGACTATGCAGACAGAAGTTGTTGCAGCTAAGCTTTCAGGCGAGATAAAGGAAATCGGCACTGCCGACGGAACGTTTTTTGCAAAAGCCGTAATTATAGCAACAGGCGCAGACCATAAGCATTTAGGTCTTCCCGAAGAAGAAGCTCTTACAGGAAAAGGTGTAGGTTACTGTGCGACTTGTGACGGAATGTTTTACCGCGGAAAAACCGTTATGGTAATAGGCGGAGGAAACTCTGCCGCAGGAGATGCTGCCTACCTTTCAAACATATGCAAAAAGGTAATCCTTGTTCACAGAAGAGATACCCTAAGGGCGGAAAAGTTTTATGCAGATGCGCTTAAAAAAGCCGAAAACATAGAATTTATGTGGGACAGCACATTGTCTCAAATTCTTTCGGACGGGAAAGTTACAGGTGCCGTAGTTAAAAACGTGAAGGATGATACACTTTCAGAGGTGAAGGTTGACGGAATATTCATAAGCATAGGAAGAACGCCAAATACGGCTCTGTTCCGTGATGAGCTTTCTCTTGATGAAGATGGCTACATCATTGCTGATGAGTCTACCAAAACCACGGTTTCCGGCGTTTTTGCCGCAGGTGACGTAAGGCAAAAGCCCTTCAGGCAGATTGTGACCGCCGTTTCCGACGGTGCCAATGCCTCTCACTCCCTTGAAGAATACTTACTCGGCAGATAAAGACCGCTTTGCGGTCTTTTTTTTTGCCAATATTGACACTTTTTCCCTTAAGTGGTATAATAAAGACAAAGTAAATACTAAAGGAGCATAATTATGGATAAAATAAAAGCATTCGAAGTATTGGGGCTTGCACCTATGACTGACGGTAAGCTGACAAACGAACAGATTACAGCCGTAAAAGGGCTGGGCTTTCTTCGCGATAAGCGCTTTCCCGATGTCTTCAATGCAAGAGTAATAACGGGTAATGGCAAAATAACAACCGATACAAACAGAATCATATTGGAGGCGGCAGATAAATTCGGCTCATCAGAGGTTGCCTTTACAAGCCGGATGACCGTTGAAATTCAGGGTGTCAAATACGAAAATATCCCTTCTCTCATATTGTTTTTAAAGGAGCATAATATCGAAGTGGGCGGAACAGGACCAAGGGTACGCCCCGTGGTTTCCTGCAAAGGTACAACCTGCCATTTCGGACTTATTGACACCTTCTCCTTAAGTATGAAAATTCACGAAAGGTTTTATCTCGGCTATCACGGCGAAGTGCTCCCCCACAAGTTCAAAATTGCTGTGGGCGGCTGTCCCAACAACTGTGTAAAGCCTGACCTTAATGACATCGGCATAATCGGGCAGAGAATATTCACCCCCGACAAGGATAAGTGTAAGGGCTGCAAAAAATGTGCCGTTGAAGAAGCCTGCCCCATGAAGGCAGCCTCTCTTAAGGACAGTAAAATCGAAATTGATGCATCAGCATGCAACAACTGTGGCAGATGCCATAAAAAATGTCCTTTCGGCGCATTTGATGTTGCGTCCGAAGGCTATAAAATCTGCATCGGCGGCCGCTGGGGCAAAAAAACAGGAAGAGGCACTCCCCTTCCAAAGACCTTTATATCGGAGGATGAAGTGTTAAATGCTATAGAGCGCGCCATCATTCTTTTCCGCGACGAAGGAGCCAAGGGCGAGCGTTTTGCCGATACTATAGAAAGATTAGGTTTTTCATATGTATCAGAAAAAATCATTGGTTAAAAAGTCAATCCTTCTGCTACTTCTCTTTTCCATAACACTATCTTTCTCAGGTTGTAATACCAAAGAGGAAGAAGAAGTTTCAGAGCAGATAAATTATATTACCTTTACTGACAGTCTGGGAAGAAGCGTTTCCGTCCCCGAAGGAACAATTGACGCTGCCGTGCTTGTGGGAAGCTTAGCTGACATATGGAATCTTTCAGGCGGAAATATTCTGGCAACCGCAAAGGATGCCTGGGAAGATTTCAACCTTGATCTTCCCGATGCAGTAAAGCTCGGTACCGTAAAAGCGCCGGACACCGAATTACTTCTTTCTGTCGCTCCGCCGTTTGTTATCGCGAGTTCCAATACCACCTCGAACATAGACCTTCTGCCTATACTTGAAGAAGCGGGAATAACCGTTGCATATTTCGAAATAGCTAATTTTTCAGATTATCTTGATATGCTTAAAATATGCACCGATATAACAGGCAGAAAAGACCTTTATGAAAAAAACGGCACTACTATAAATGAAAAAATTTATGCCACAACACAAAAATTTTTGGCTGAAGAGATTCCCGAGGAAGAAAAAAAATATCTTTTATTAAGGGCATCATCAGGCGTAGTAAAGGCTAAGGGAAGCGATTCTTATGTTCTTGGCAGTATGCTTAAGAC
>JAUNRD010000376.1 GCA_030535815.1 Clostridia bacterium | reverse complement strand
TGCAGGAGCGCATTCCTATTACGAAAATGTGAGATATTCGAATATCCCGGGTATTGAGGAGTATATAAAAGCAGGGGATAAAAGGCTTGATGCAATAGAAATTTCAAACTCCGAAGCGGAATACGAGCGATTTATGCTGGGCTTTCGCATACTTACGGGGTTTGAAACAAGAGGGAGCTTTCCTGATAAGCTTAAGGCACTTTCAGACAAAGGATTAATCTCTTTTGACGGCAAGTGGGCAAAGCTTACAAAAAAGGGGGAAGACCTTGCAAATTTAGTGTTTATGGAGTTTTTAAGTGAATAAAGTAAAAAGAAAACTTAGCGCAAGGGAAACTGCGGCAAAGCTGTGCTCCCTTGGAAGGCATACCAAAAAGACCTTGCGGGATAAGCTTTATGCAAAAAAGTTTCCGTCTTCTGAAATTGAAGCAGCGGTTATTGCTATGGAGGAAATCGGCTACATTGACGAAAGCGAATATGCAAGGGCATATGTTTCTGACTCATACCGAATAAAAAAGCACGGAAAAGTCAGAATTTTATCCGAGCTTAAAATGCGCGGAATTTCTGAGGAAATGGCAGATAAAGCAGTTTCTTCCTTTGATGCGGACGAATGTGCAATAATAAAGGAAGTACTTGAAAAAAGATTTAAGGACATAGATGATAGGGAAAAAATATACCGCTATTTTGTAACGCGGGGATTTTCCTTAAGCGATGTCAGGAGTTGTATGAATGAAGACTAAAAAAATCGGATTTATTTCATTGGGTTGCTCCAAAAACCTGGTGGACAGCGAAAATATGATAGGTATTCTTTCAGAAAAGGGATATGAAATTACGGAGAATATCGAAGAAGCAGAGGTAATAATAGTAAATACCTGCGCCTTTATAGATTCAGCTAAGGCGGAAAGCATAGAAACTATACTTGATGCAGCAAGCTATAAGGAGACAGGGGTGTGCAAAACACTTATATGTGCGGGTTGCCTTTCCGAGCGTTATAAGGATGAAGTCTTAACCGAGCTTCCCGAGCTTGATGCCATAGTCGGAGTCCAGGACTATGACAGAATTGCAGAAGCCATAGAAGAGGCGGAAAAGGGCGGAAACAAGACGTTTTTTGGCGGAAACGCCAGCGATAAAACACTTCCCAGGGTAATTACCACGCCCAAACATACGGCATATTTAAAGATTGCCGAGGGATGTGACAATTTCTGCAGCTACTGTGCAATTCCATTTATAAGAGGACGCTATAAAAGCCGTCCTATGGATGAGATTGTAGCCGAAGCGGAAACGCTTGCAAAAGGCGGCGTTAAGGAACTTATTGTAATTGCCCAGGACACAAGCCGCTACGGGGTGGACTTATACAAGGAAAAGAAGCTTCCGGAGCTCCTTGGAAAGCTTTGTAAGATTGAAAATATTAAATGGGTAAGAGTGCATTATTGCTATCCGGAAGAGATAAACGAAGAAATTATCGAAGTCTTTAAGACCGAAGAAAAAATCGTGAAATATATGGATATTCCAATTCAGCACGCCGACGATGAAATATTAAAGAAGATGAACCGCAAAACCACGGGAGATGAACTTCGCACCCTTATTAATAAGCTGAGAAAAGAAATCCCTGGAATTGCCATAAGAACATCTTTAATTGCCGGCTTCCCAGGTGAAACAGAAGAGCAGTTTGAAACACTTTATAACTTTGTTAAAGAAATGAAATTCGAGCGCCTTGGTGCTTTTGCATATTCTGCGGAAGAAGGGACGAGAGCGGCAAAGATGGAAAATCAGATTGACGACGATATAAAGGAAGAGCGCGCCGGAATCCTTATGGATATACAAAACAGAGTGGCGGAAGAAAACGGAAAGAAAATGATAGGTAAAACTCTTACGGTTTTGACAGAGGGTTTTGATGATGAATCCTGTCTCTACTTCGGAAGAAGCTATATGGATTCATTGGACGTTGATGCATTGGTATACTTCGGTGCAGAAGAAGAGGTTAATGCGGGTGAATTTGTCAATGTTAAAATAATGGATTATGTAGACTATGATTTGACTGGAGAGATGATTTATGATTAACAACCTTCCAAACAGGCTTACAATTTTAAGAATGATTTTAGTCCCCGTTGTTATGGTTATAATGCTTTGCAATTTTACTGATGCGTCCGTATTGGGTGTATCGGTGCAAAGCATAATTGCAGCCATTGTTTTTATAGTTGCATCATTAACCGACTGGTTTGACGGCTACATTGCAAGAAGGGATAATCTGGTTACCAATTTCGGTAAGGTTATGGACCCTCTTGCAGATAAATTAATTGTAACTGCAGTTATGCTTTGTCTTATGGTTGACGGCATTTTCCCCGTTTGGTGTGCTATGATTATCCTTGCGAGAGATTTTCTTATCACGGGAATCAGAGTAATTGCCGTTGCCGAGGGAATTTCCGTTGCGGCAAG
>JAUNRD010000375.1 GCA_030535815.1 Clostridia bacterium | reverse complement strand
GTATGACCGTTGCTGTTGCAGTTGCTATCGAAGAAGCTTGCAAATAATAATATAGAAAAACGTAGGGAGGGCTTTACGCCCTCCCGTTTTTTTGGGATTTTTGACATTGTTTTTTACGGGCCGGCATGGAAAGTAGCCCCTACAAAGCAGAAGGAAAAGCACACTGCCATTCTTTGAGAAGTGCAACAGCGCGAATAATACAATATACCGGCAAAGAATTTGTTAATACATATTGATTTTTTTGTGAAAAGTGTTATAATTATAAATGACATAAATAGGAAAGGAATGGTTTTATGAAAAAGAAATTATGTGCTCTCTTTTTATCGTTTGTCATGATACTTGCATTTGCGGTTACTAATGTGAGTGCGGCAAATATAGGCGATGTGATAGGGCACACAATGAGAACCGATATTGTGGCGAAAATCAACGGATATGACATTAATTCCTACAATATCGACGGAAAGACAGCTATAATAGCTGAAGATTTGAGAAATTACGGTTTTAATGTGACCTGGGATGGGTACTCAAGAACTTTGGCTATAAGTCAGGGTAATACAAGAACTGTTACAAGCCGGTATGTTGCACCTAAGGTTTCTCCTGCCCAGTTTGGAAAGGTTTCGGGAAATATTCTGTATACAGATATTGTAACCTATGCAAATAATTGCTGGATTCCCAGCTTTAATATCGGCGGAAAAACCTGCATATACTTAGAAGATCTTGCTAAAGTAGGTTATGGAAGTATAACCTATAATAACAACATTCGTATTCTGGAGCTTACATGCAGCTTTCTTGACTATAAGCCTTCATGGGGAGGTATGCAGTTGCCCCCCAACGCGCATCTGGAATTTGTAACTTCCAATGTAGAAAACTATCCTGAAATAGCATTGTATTTCAAAGTAGTTGATGCAAACGGCAATACCATTGAAGGATTGGATGCAAACTCCTTCAGAGTAGTAGAGTACCTTAATGTAAATGACTATCTTGAAAGAGACGTTATTGAGGCGGCAAAGCTTGACGGAAAATTCGGACTTAATGTAAGTCTTGTTATTGATAAAAGCGGAAGCATAAGCAACAATGATATGAACAAGATAAAACGTGTAATAACAACGTTTTTATCTAAACTTCAGTTCAGCTACGGCGATAAGGCTGAAGTAATTGCTTTTGATAACTATGTTATGCAGATGTGCACATTCACTATGAACAAAGCTTTGCTTGTCAATGGTGTAAATCAGATATATCCGGAAGGAACTACAGCTTGCTATGATGCTATTGTAAAAGGTATTTACAATGCCAATGCACAGAGCGGCGCAAGATGTGTTATAGCATTTACCGACGGATATGATAATGCAAGCACACACTCTCCTTATGATGTTATCAATCTTGCAAAGTCTAAGGGTGTGCCTGTTTATATAATAGGCGTAGGAAGTTGCGACAGAAACGTGCTTACAAACATTGCTACAAGTACCGGCGGAACATATCACCATATTGATGATGTGAATGCTATCGAAAGAGTATTTAACGAAATCTATCAGGAGCAAAAGGGTCTTTACATGATTAAATACTTAAGCGGTGCTGAGTTTACCGAAAATGCAGAAAGAAGAATAAACCTTGAACTTAACAGTAATGATTATTCTTCAAGCTGCGAAGAAACATACACCCCCGTTGTTCCTGTAAAGAAGCAGCCCCATGCATATAGATATGAAGTAATAAAGGCGGATGTATCCTGGGAAGAAGCAAGTATGATTTGTACATCCAAGGGAGGACATCTTGCAACTATAACAAGTGCAGAAGAGGAAAGACAGATAATTGCACTGGCGGAAAGAGCCGGCATTTACAGACTCTGGATAGGCGGATATACGACAAAGGGATATAACGGTGCTGTTACAGGCCATTGGGAGACAGGTGAACCTTGGTATTACAATAACTGGTTCCCGGGCGAACCCTCCAGATATGATAAAAATGACAGTATAGAAGAATTCTATCTGATGCTGTGGAAGATAAACGGAAAGTGGTCGTGGAATGACCAGAGAAACGACCTTGTAAACAGTCAGTTCAGCGGAACATACAAGGGTAAAATGGGTTACGTAATAGAATACGAGGAGTAATAAAAAACAATAAGTCCTCATACTGATAACCACTTTTTTTAATAACGTGGAGTAAAAAAACAGATACTTGGATTATGACAGAATATAAGGAGTTTTACTATATGAAAAAATTTATTTCCTTAGCGGTTGCTGCTGCACTTTCGTGCAGCAGCATAACGCTGCCGGTTTTTGCAAATGCAGAAACCACATACGAGGATTGGGTAACACCAACAAAAAACAAAAATTTCATAACAGAAGCAATGTTAACCAGAAATATGGCAGGTTCCAGTTGGGGAGCTACCGGTAAATATTCCGACGACTTAAAGGAATGTACTTATACATTTAACAAT
>JAUNRD010000037.1:7203-11001 GCA_030535815.1 Clostridia bacterium | reverse complement strand
AACCACTCCTACGAATATGAATATGACGATAACGGTGTATTCTCCGATCCTTACACCAAGGGCAGAGGCTATTCCGAAGCTTTCGGTGACGATACCCGTCCCGAGGCTAAAAACACAGGCTACTTCTTCCGTGAGCAGATTTCACGTGCGCTTGCAGCAGATCCTGCAATCGTTGTAATCGACGGATGGAACGAATGGCAAAACGGCAGACATAACGGCTACTCCGGCTTTGACAACGCCTTTGTTGATACCTTCAGCGAAGCAAAGAGCCGTGATATGGAGCCCTCACGCGGAAGCCTCCGTGACGACTATTATATGATGATGACGGACTTTATAAGAAAGTATAAGGGTGTAAGAAAAGCACCCCTTGCATCAGCTAAAAAGACCATCGACATAAACTTGGGCACAGAGCAGTGGGCTGACGTTACACCTAAGTACTTAAACGTTGGCGGAGCCTATGAACGCGACGATTACGGCCACGTTAATCCCGAAACCGGCGAAAACTTCCGTTATGTTACGAATCTTTCCAACTATATCACAGGCGCAAAGGTTGCCCGCGACGATGCAAATTACTACTTCCTTGTTGAAACAAAGGATGCCGTAAAGAAGGGCAGTTCCTTTATGCACCTTTATATCGATATCGACCGTAACCGTGCTACGGGTTGGGAAGGCTATGACTTCTCCCTTAACGTGTCAGGCGAAGGTGAGCTTGCTGCCGCAGGCTATAACGGCACTTGGGTAAAGGCAGCAGACTGCGATGCAAGCATTAAGGACAATACCTATATGGTATCAATTCCCATCTGGGTACTGGGCGAAACTGTGGCAGACTTTGAATTCAAGTGGGCAGACGGAGCAGAAGAAAACGGCGATATATTAAGATTTTACGAATTCGGTTCGGTTGCACCCCTTGGCAGATTTAACTATCTTTACACCGAAGTTGAAGAACTTTCCCTTGACAAGGCGACAAGAAGTGCGCTTGCCGACACATCTGTATTTAAGGCAGGAAGCGCAAAGATGAACGTATCGGGCGGAGAAATGTATGTAAACGAAGCTGATACAAGAATAAAAACCTTCTGTGAAAATGACGTTTTATATGTTCCCCTCTTTGCGGCAGAGGAAATTTTAGGCTACGGTGAAACAAAGGTTGAGTACTATTCCGATATCAACAGAATATTCGTGAAGAACTTTAACTTAGGGCTTTCCGATGAGCCTATGCCCGATTATCGCGGAAATAAATCAATCCGTGCGATTATAAAGGACTATATCTGGTCAAGCAACGAAATCGGTGAAACGGAAGTAAGAGTAAACGGAAGAGCAAAAAATCTTTCTGCAACCGTAAAAATCGTTGACGGAATAATCTATCTTCCCATTACATATTTCGCTGATGTATTCGGATGGAAAACGGAAAATCTCGGAAACGGAATTTATGCCGTATCAAGCCACGATATAGATAAAACTGCGGCACTTTCCGCTGCGGCATTACTTGATTAAAGGAGGGGCGGCAAATGAGAAAAATATTTACATTAACTTTAGCATTAAGCCTTATAATAAGCTTGCTGTGTTGCCTTCCCGTATCGGCGGCGGAAAGCTACACCGATGCAAAGAGCTGGGAAATCAAAGCCTCCAGCGACGGAATGGGCGGAATATTAGGCGCTTTTGATAACAACGAAAAAAGCTATTGGCACACAAGCTACACCGTGGAAAACGGACAGATTGTGAAAAAGGAAGAATGTCCTCACATAATTGATATCGTATTTCCCGATGAGAGAGAAATTTCCGGTATAAGCTATGTTCCGAGAAAGGATGAATCCTCGGCAGGGATCTGGAAAAAGGCTGAAATTTACACATCCGTTGACGGTGAAACCTTTACCCTCAACACAACTGCAGAATTTGACCTTGCAGTATCAAGGGCAGAGGCAACGGTTGCAATTAAAAAGGGCACATACAAGGCAATGAGAATAAAGGTAACCGAATCCCAGGGAAATTACGGCACAGCGGCGGAAATAAAAATCCTTAAGGGTGAGGTTACAAGCTCTGTAAAGGTAACCGAATCCGACGGAACAAAAACCGAAAGCGCAAAGGAGGATATCAAAGCTCCTTCTGCATCGGGAGAAAAAGCGGAAAGCTATACCGATGCAAAGAGCTGGACAATTAAAGCCTCCAGCGACGGAATTGGCGGAATAACCGGAGCTTTTGACAACAACGAAAAAAGCTACTGGCACACAAGCTACACCGTTGAAAACGGACAGATTGTAAATAAGGACGAATGCCCTCATACAATTACAATAGTGTTCCCCGACGAAAGAGAGGTTTCGGGCATAAGTTATGTTCCGAGAAAAGATGAATCCTCTGCAGGTATCTGGAAAAAGGCTGAAATCTATACTTCTAAAGACGGTGCGGAATACAAACTTTCTGCAACTGTGACACTGGATTTTGACACGGTTATAAGAACAAGAGAAGAAGTGACCTTTAAAATCGAAAAGGGAACATATAAGGCTCTTATGATAAAGGTAACGGAAGCCCAGGGAAATTACGGCACAGCAGCGGAAATTAAAATCCTTAAAGGGGATATAGATAAAACCTCGGCTGAGACAACCCTTGGCGGAGATAAAACCGAAACCGTAACACCCGAGGAAACAGAGGTTGACGGAAAGCTTAACACAAGCTATGTAACGGGCAAAAAGGCGTGGTCAATCACGGCAACAAGCTGTGCATCCTTCACCACACCCAAGGCAATGCTTGACGATAATAATGCAACATTCTGGCACACAAATTACACCGCGTCGGGCTCTACCATAACATCCAGTGATCCTCCCCCTTATACAATCGAAATAAAGATGGATAAGGCGATTGTGGCATCGGGCTTTGCCTACACCACAAGACCTTCGGGAAACAGCGGTAACTGGCTTTCCTGCGAGCTTTATGTATCTGATACCGATGAGGGAGAATACACCCTTGTTGAAACCTTTACCTTCGATATAGGAAACGGCAGAAAGAACAGATTTTTCTCCGCAAACATAAACATAAAAAAGGCAAAGCTTATTGTTGATACCAAAATGCACGGAACCTGTGCGGAAATCGACTTTATATCACCCTTAGCTCTTTATGACACGGTGAAGCCTTCGGACTATCCATCTTATTCAAAGGAAAACGGACTTGTAAAGGTAGACCTTTCCGTAGCCGGAATTTCTGCAAACGTTGAATCCTGGGTTGACAATCATCCTCAGCTTATGCTTGACGGAACAAGCCGTTTCTGGCAGAGCGCATCCCACGAAAGCGCACCCTTCATCGTTGATTTAAGTCTGATGAACGAAATAAAAATTTCAAGAATCAATATGACACCCCGTGGCTCCTCCGACTGGCACGGAACCTGGGAGAAATATAACATCTATGCGTCATTGGATGGAGAAAACTACACACTTGTAAAGGAAAATCTTTCAAATGCCCGCTCGGCAAACGTAAAGCTTATCGTATTTGATGAAGCGGTTTCGGCAAGATTCCTTCGTTTTGAAATTTTAGAGGGATATTCAAATAAGGCGGCGTGCGCAGAGCTTGAAATTTACGAAACCAGAAAGGACAAAGAAGAAAGACTTTTAAAAGCTCAGGAAAAATATGTGCTGACAGTTGACAAAAATGAAATTTACGTTAAGAAAAACGGCAATGAAAAAACCGTTACCACCGATGTTGCCCCATACATTGTAAGCGGAAGCACCATGATTCCCTTAAGAGGACTTTTAGAGGAAATGGGCGCAACCGTTTTGTGGGAAAATGATGAGCAGAAGGTTACAATCAAAAAGG
>JAUNRD010000037.1:0-7193 GCA_030535815.1 Clostridia bacterium | reverse complement strand
TTATCCATATCCAGATATGGAACAACCTCGTAACCATTGAAGGTACCAAGTACGGAACGGTAAGATACACCCTTCCTCAGTATCCGAGAATTAAGGACGGAAGAACCTTCATTCCCTTAAGATTCGTATCGGAGCATTTAGGCTATAACGTTTCCTGGAACGGCGAAACAAGAGAAATTACAATCGAAAGCAAAATAGAAGAGTAATTAAATCCCGCTTTGCTTCAATATGGGCAAAGCGGGATTTCTGTTGTTTTTTTTTTAGAATAGCGAAAAATGAAACAAAACCATATTTACGACAAAAACGAAGTGTGATACAATGTCAGATATAAAGAAACATAACTATGGCGACATTTTGATATGGAATTTGAGATTTTACGATGATACACTTAAGAAGAGGTGATGTTATGCTTAAGGAAATGCTTAAAGAAAGAAATCTTCCTCCATTGCAGGAAAGGGAAAGAATGCTTGAACTTATACAAAGAGAGGTTTACGGTTATATGCCTCCTTTGCCCGACAAATTAACATGGGCTGTTGAAAAAAACATCATTCCGAATTTCTGTGCAGGGAAGGCGGATTGTGACAAGGTGATGCTTACATCAAAAATAGGGGACAAGGAGTTTACGTTTCCGGTATATGCGGTAATCCCTAAGGGAAAGAAAAACATTCCCTTTTTCATACATATAAATTTCAGACCGGACGTTCCGGACAGATATATGCCTACAGAAGAGATTATAGATAATGGTTTTGCTGTTTTGTCCTTTTGCTATCACGATGTAACTAAAGATGTAGCGGATTTTACAAACGGATTTTCCGGGGTTTTGTTTCCCGACGGAAAGAGAGGGGCTTCTGATCCCGGTAAAATAGCAATGTGGGCGTGGGCGGCACACAGGGTAATGGATTATGCAGAAACAATAGATGTTCTTGACAAAAATACATCCTGCGTGTGCGGACATTCGAGACTCGGCAAAACCGCACTTTTAACAGCGGCAACAGACGTAAGATTTAAGTTTGCTTACTCCAACGATTCAGGCTGTGGCGGTGCCGCCATAACAAGGGGAAAAATAGGGGAACATATTTCAGACTCCATCAGTATGTTCCCTTACTGGTATTGTGAAAATTATAAAAAATATGTAAATAACGAAGAGGCTATGCCGACGGATCAGCATTTTGTAACAGCACTGATCGCTCCGAGGTATTTATTTATCGGAAGTGCAAAGGAGGATTTGTGGGCAGACCCGGTATCGGAAATGCTTAACTGTGTGGCAGTAAGCGAGGTTTACGAAAAAATGGGCAAAATGGGATTTATAGCACCTGACCGCTTGCCTGTTGCAGGAGATGTTTTTGACGAAGGAAACGTTGGCTATCATTTAAGAAGCGGACTTCATTATTTTTCCCGTGAGGACTGGCTTAAACTTATGGGATTTATAAACAAACATAAGGAAGGTTGAAGTAAATGAAAAAAGTATTATGCTTGCTTTTAGCACTCGTTATGGGTGTATACCTTTTAGCAATAAGCTCTTTTGCTAAAGAAACAGAACTTTCCGTAAGTGCCGTAAAGGGACTGGAGAGAGGAGAATATTTCTCCTATGATAATGTCGACCTTACCGGCATCAAATCTGTTACCATAACTGCTTACAATAAGCTTGTAACGGGATCAAATGGCGTAACGCTGGCAATAGTTACGGATAATCCCAAAACCGGTAAGACCATAGGATATATAAATCTTACGAAGTCCGGAGAAGAAATTACTGCAGGTGCAAATATTACTCCAACTGAAGGCGTTCACAACCTTTATTTTTACAGCTTGTACGGGAAAAAGACGAAAAATGAAACAAAGATAAAGAAAATCACCCTTTCGGATAAGGCTTTTGAAAGTGACAAATTAAAAGTTCAGGTGCCCGATTCCGCAATTTTTGACGACTATTCCGATACCTGGGCGGCGACGGATGAAATGGGACGTAAGGTTGCATCCTTTGAGGAGGCAGGAGAGGTTAAGGAAGACGGCAGAGAGGTCGGTATTTATTACTGGAACTGGTTTTCTGAAGAAAACAGACCTGCTGTGATAATAGACGATGTAATAAAGGAAAAGCCTTCTGCAAGATATGAATATAACGATGAAGCCTGGGATCAGACTGCGGCATACTATTGGGGCGAGCCTGTTTTTGGCTTTTATGATTCTTATGACTACTGGGTTTATCGCCGACACGCGAAAATGCTTTCAGTTGCGGGGGTTGATGTGATTTTCCTGGACTATTCAAACGGAGGACTTAATTATGTTTCCCAGCTTGCTGTATTGGTTAATGCCTTCCGTGATGCAAAAAGAGATGGTGTGGATATTCCGAAGATAAGTGCACTTACCAGTCTTATCGGAAATCCCGATAATGTATACAGCGCACTGTTATCATTATACTTTAATTGCTTTGTGGAAAACGATTATTCCGATGTGTGGTATTATTGGGAAGGAAAGCCTCTCCTTCACGGAAATGCAACCTATGACAGGGCGATTAAAAATATCGCATCTGATAATTTAACGGAAAAAGAGGCACTTTCCTGTGTTGAAAACTTCTTTACAATAAGGGAAAACGGAGAAAGAAATACTTATGTTGATGACGGCACATGGCAGTGGCTTGAAATCTTCCCTCAAATGCTGAGAAATGTGGATAAAGAAACAGGACGTCCCGAGTTTGTTTCGGTTGGTTCGGCAATAAATCAGTCTACGGAGCTTGGCTTTTCCGTAACGGGAGTGTTCTCCGACCCCTACTCAAAGGGGAGAGGATATTCAGAAGCTTTTGGCGAAGACTATTCTGAAAACGGAAAGAGAATGGCGTATTTCTTCCGTGAGCAGGCATCCTTGGCCTTAGAGGCGGAACCTTTATTTGTTGCCATTGACGGATGGAATGAGTGGACGGCGATAAGACAGTTTGACTGGCACGGACAGCTTAATTCCTTTGTTGATACCTTTGACTATGAAAACAGCCGTGACTTTGAGCCTAATAACGGACCTTTGAGAGATGACTATTATTTACTTCTCTGCGATTTTGTAAGAAAATATAAAGGCGTAAGAAAAACCCCTCTTGCCGAAAATGCGAAAACCATAGACATAAAAGGCGACATTTCTGTCTGGAACGAGGTTGGCCCCGAATATTACAATTACAGAGATTACGCAAGAGACAGCGAAGGATTATATAAGAGAGGTACAAATGAGAACCTGGTATACAGGACTTCTCTGGCAAACTCCGTAAAGAGCGCAAAGGTATCCTATGACGATACAAAGCTCTATTTTATGGCAGAATGCTTTGATGATATTTCACTTACGGGAGAATATCCCCTTAGTCTTTATATAAATTCCGACAGAAATTATGCAACCGGCTGGGAAGGCTATGACTATGCCGTTAATCTTGGTGAAATGGGCAAGGTTTCAAAGTTTTCCGACGGAGTGTGGAGCTTTAGCGAAATCGGAACGGCAAATTATAATGTGGCAGGTAAATATATAACATTGGAAATCGGAAGAAGCCTGATTTCAGAGCTTGATGCAGTAGACCTTGAATTTAAGTGGACAGATTCCGTTAATCCCGAAGGTGACCTTCTTAAGTTCTATTCCGGGGGCGGAGCTGCACCTCTCGGTCGCTTCAACTATGTATATACAACTATCCCTGAAGAGAGCCTTTCTGAAACAGAAAGAGATAACTTATACGGAACAAGCATCTTAAAAGCAGGCAGAAGTAAGATGATAGTCTCCGGGGCGAAGATGAATGTTTATGAAAAGGACGTAAGAGTTACGCCCTTTGAAATGAACGGAACACTCTATATTCCTGAAGATGCTTATAACGAAATAATGGGCTACGGCAGAAGTAAAACAAGATACGATTCTGTATATAATAAGTTTTACACCTACCACTTCGACTTAAACGATGATATGACGGAAATTGTAAACTACAAATGGACCTGCTCACTTCTTGACGACCTTGAGGTAAGGGTGAACGGTGTATTGGGGATGCTTTCAGCACCGGTTATATACAAAAACGGTATATTCTTCATACCCGTTTCCTTAATTTCGGAATGCTACGGCTATGAAGTTAAGGCAATGGGCGACGGCGTTTATGCAATCGGCAAATACGGCGTTACCGAAAGTGCGGTCACATCCGTTCTTTCCCACTTAGATTAAGGGGGCTGAATTATGAAAAAAATAATATCATTATTGCTTTTATGTGCACTTATTATGTCCTTTGGCGCTGTTTCGATTGCAGCGGGAGAAATAACGATGCTGGAATACAGCCCCTTGTGGAAAATTTCTGCGAGTACGGAGAGCGGAAATGAACCGGTGGGCTATGCCTTTGACGGCGACGAATCAACTTTCTGGCACACATATTTTACTTATGCAAACGGAAAAGTGCAGGAAATGGCATCCTATCCCCATACGGTGACGGTTACTTTTCCCGAAAAGACAAATATTTCAGGCTGGCGCTACACTCCAAGGCGTGACCTTGTTTCCGGAGTAATGTATAGCTATGAAATATATGCATCGTCAGACGGTAGCAATTTTACACTTATTTATTCGGGAGAATCAGGAGAATACAGGGGGAGTGTAGATGCATCTGCCTTTCAGGCGCACGAAGCATTTTGGAGTCCTGTGAGCGTAAAGGCAATAAGAGTTTCCATAACCGAGGGTAGAGGCGGTCACGGAACAGCGGCAGAAATCGAATTTTATACTAACGAAAGCGGCAACAGGGGACAGGGAGAAAATGCGACCGGAAATAAAGCCGGAACGGGCAACGGAAAATACGGAACAAAAATACCTTTTAATGCTTCCTGGAATATTTCGGCGAGCACGGAGAGCGGAAATGAACCGGTGGGCTATGCCTTTGACGGAGATGAAAATACTTTCTGGCACACATATTTTACCTATGTAAACGGAAAAGTACAGGAAACGGCATCCTATCCCCATACGGTGACGGTTACTTTCCCCGAAAAGAGAAATGTGTCCGGCTGGCGTTACACTCCGAGAACCGATCTTGTTGCGGGGGTTATGCTTAAATATGAAATTTATGCATCAGAGGACGGAGAAAATTTCAATCTGATTTATGAAGACGAGGCAAAAGAGTATGCATCAGGAAATGATGCATCTATCTTTATGCCCCTTGAGGCTTCCTGGGGAAATGTATCAATGAAGGCAATAAAAATTGCCATTACCGAGGGCAGAGGCGGCCACGGAACAGCGGCAGAAATCGAATTTTTTGAAAACGGCGAAGGAACTGCTATAGAAAACGGAAAAGCCTTCGGAGAAGGGGAAGTTGACGGCGTCAGAATTCCCTTCAGCGATGACTGGCAGATAGAAGCAAGCAGCGAAACTTCCGCAGAGCCTCCCATCAATGCTTTTGACGGAAATAAAACAACCTTCTGGCATACACATTTTGTGCGTGCTGACGGAAAGGTAGTAGAAACTGCTCCTTATCCTCATACATTAACCGTAACATTCCCCGAGATTAAAACCATAGGGGGATTAAGATATGTGCCGAGGACTGACCTTGTTTCAGGCGTAATGACAAAATATGAAATTTATGCATCAAGTGATGGTGTAAACTTTACTCTTGTCCATAAGGGGGAGGCAAGTCAGTATGCAAAAGGAAACAGCGCAGCGGGCTTTATGCCTTTGACTGCAGCATGGGAAAGCATTGAAGCAAAAGCGGTAAAATTCGTAATAACCGAAGGCAGAAACGGCCACGGAACTGCGGCAGAAATCGAATTTTATGAAAAGATAAATAATATTGAAGATGCACCTGCAACAGAAGACTTTGAGGGTGAAGAAGGAGAAAACTCTTCAAAGGGTATTATCAGCGATAAAACTAAAGGAACAAGCAGAAAAGGCAGAACATTTTTAAGCCGTGACGGATGGAAGGTTTCCGTAAGCTCCGATGTGGGAGAAACCGTTTATGAAATGTTTGACGGCAAAAAGGACACCTACTGGCATTCGCATTTCACGACCTTGAACGGAACGGTAACAGAGCACGAAGTTTCCCCCTATTATATTCGCGTAATACTTCCGGAAAAGACGGAAATATCAGGGCTTTCCCTGCTTCCGAGACAGGACAGAAACCTGGGAAGCTTTACGGAAATTGATATATATGCGTCGGAAAGCGATGAGGGAGAGTGGACTCTTATAAAGGAAAATTATCCCTGCTATGGAAATCTTACTCTCAACGAAATTCATTTTGCATCAAATATAGCCGTAAAGAAGCTTCGTATAGAGGCAACTACCGTCGGCTACGGCACCCTGGCAGAGTTTAACATAATGGCAAAGGACGAAAATCTTCCTACACTTAACTATGAGAATTTCAGCAAAAACGAGGAAGAAATGCTTCCTGAAAGGATTGATACTTCAGCATTTACCGCAAGCTATGCGGGTAAAAACTGGAGTGGTTGCACTCAGGATAAAATTTTCGACGGAGCGGTTGAGAGCTATTGGCAGACTGAAAGTCTTCCGCAGGGTGAAAAAGTAATTCTGACCATTGATATGGGCGAAGCTTACATAGTTAGCAGTATTGATGCCATCCCGAGAGAAACTGCCGATCTTCACGGGGCGTGGTTATCGGTGAATGTTTATGCATCAGCAGACGATGAAGCCTGGGATACGGTTATGGAAAATGTGACTTTCGAAAAGAATCTTGATGTAAGAAGCTTTGTGTTTGATAAACCCGTGACGGCGAGATATTTTGAGTTTGAAATAACAAGCTACAATGAGAAAAGGGTTTCTCTCGGTGAAATGATTTTCTATCAGACGAAAGATGCAAAAGAAGAACACGAAAAGCTTAAAAAGGAGCGTTATACTCTGGCGATTGATTCAAAGGAGATAAAGTACTTGAAAAAAGGTGAAGAAGGCTTAAAGGAAATCGACGTTGCTCCTTTCATAGTAAACGGCTCTACCATGATTCCCCTCCGAGGACTCTTGGAGCTTATGGGTGCGGAAATCATATGGTACGGTGAAGACAGAACTATTGACATCAAGGGCGGTAATTATGAGATAAGACTACAGATTGATAATCACCTTGTGTATGTAAAGCATCCTGTTTACGGCGATATACGATACACCCTTTTATCTGTTCCCGTAATTGAAGAGGGAAGAACCTTTATACCCTTGAGATTCGTATCCGAACAGCTTGGATATAACGTTTCCTGGAACGGAGAAACAAGGGA
>JAUNRD010000374.1 GCA_030535815.1 Clostridia bacterium | reverse complement strand
CCCCCTTATGCCCCCTAACACCCCTGTAACCCCTTGAAACGCTTTAAATAGCTTTCAGGTTTATTGTTCTCTATATAAAGTTAATTGTAACCTTGTTTGTCATTTGAAAATCCAACCTATTTCTACCAGGTATTACCACTTTGTTTCATTAAGCATCAAAAGTGCCTGTGCGTATATTCTCATTGCCCTTTTAAGTCTGTCAACAGATACGGATTCATCAATTCCGTGGGCGCCGCCCCTTCCGCTTTTAACCTGAGGCGGTGCTACATTTCCCGACATTCCGTAAATGTAGGCGTTAGGCAGATAATGAGCATAGGTTGAGCCGTTTATATAAGGCACTCCGTTTTCCCCCGTGACTTCGTTTGCTATGTCCGAAAGCTTTTTGAAAACCTCGGACGTATTGTCGTACAAATAAGGGTCGTGTCTTCTTTCTCCCCTTACCGTAAAGCCGGATTTATCACAATTTTCGGCAATTTTCTCAAGCATTTTTTCAAAGGTAAGCTCAATCGGGAATCTTATTCTCAAAGTCATTTCGGGATAGCCGTCATCGCAAGTTACACTTAAAGCTGCAACAACGCATTTTCCCATAAGCTTTGATTCCGCATCTATTCCCAACATTTCACCCTTTACATCGGTTGTAAGCTTTTTGAAAAATTCAAGTATGTATAAATCCTCATCCGATATTTTTCCGCTTTCAATAAGAGCCGAGGATAAAATGGTTATCATATTTCCTTTTCCGTCAGCACTTGCAGAATGCATAGGCTCGCTGAAAGCCGAAACCCTAGTTTTTTCGCCCTTTATTATGTTGCAGTCTTTAAGCTCGCAATCAAAGCAGATATTATCAAATACCGCCTCGGCAATGCCGGGAGTTTCCTTTTTTCCTGCCGTAAATGTAAAGCCGTGCAAGGGCGTTTTACTTTTTATATAAAACGTTGCCGCTCCCCTTGCTCCATAGCCTATCGGAAAGCCTCCATCCGGAACTAAAGATAAACGAGGCGGTGTGCATACATTTATAAAGCCTTTGGCGTCATCATTCCCCTCCATACCCTTTAAGTCGTGCATTCCTGTTTCTTCCGCACTTCCAACAAAAAGAGCGGGATTGTAATTAAGCTTAATATCAAGCTTTTTGAAAATTTTAAGCAAATTGAATATAGCGGCAAGCTGTCCCTTATTATCGGTAACGCCTCTGCCTATTATGTACTTATCATCTATTACCGTGGCGTTATAAGGCTCATAGTCCCAACCTTCGCCTGCAGGCACAACATCGCCGTGTGCCCAGATTCCAAGGTCTGCCTCGCCTTCGGCAAATGCGGCGCTTACCACACCTACATTATAGTCTTTAACTTCAAAGCCTTCTTCTTTTCCCATTTCAAGAACAGTATCAAGTACTTCTCTTGCCCCTTTTCCAAAGGGCGCACCGGGAATAGCATCGCTACGCTCGCTGTTGATGTTTACAAGCTTTACGGTGTCATTTATTATGTCCTTTGTCGCTTCTTCAATTTTTTCATCGATTAATTTTATCAAATTTTTATCCATTATTATCTCCCCAAAAGCTTATCCGATTTGTTAATCAAACGCCTTCTCCTCTGTTTGAAAGGATGGATTCCCTTGTAACCGGACTTACAAAATAATATGCATTTTCGGCATAATATGCCTTTACAAGTTCTTCAAAAATTTTGTCGGTTTCATCCGAGGGTACTCCGCCGTTTTTCCAAAGCTCAAAGTCCCCGACTATCCTTGCGTAAAGTGATTTATATCTGTGATCTTCCTTTGCCGACGGATTTATCTTTTTATCAATTTCTGAAAATTCAAGATAAATTTCTTCTATTTTTTCAGGGTGGTCAAACACATATGTATGAAGGCTTTCAATCTTGCCCGACGGATAATCATCAAACCTTCCGTCCGAAAGCTTTGTTCTTCTGAAAAGAGTTTCTTCAAGCTTTAATACTATATCAGAAAGCTCATCAACTGCCTCAAATCCGAAATGAAAGCCAAGATATTCCTTTGCAACTTCTTTCATATCGGCATCGGGATTTCTCATAAGCTCCAATGCAAAAGCCTTATTTACATCCTCGAAAATCCCCTCCGAATATAACATACCGCCACGGCAGAAGGATTTTGTATTATTAAACTGTCTTTTAAGGGCATTCGGAAAAGGATTTGCCCCGAAGCCACCCCAGGGAGTTGCATGGTACATACTTATTTCGGGGAAAGAAAGTATTGGTTTTCCGAGCTTTGTAATCTCCCCCGGAATATAAGAATCAATATCCACCATAAGCATATCGAAGTTTTCTTTATCTTGCAAAAGGCGGGGAATTACGCCTTCCCATTCCCCCGTGGTAAAATAGTCAAATCTCCAAAGAGACAAAATAACGTTGATGTCGGGGAAAATTTCTCTTGCAATTTTTGCTTTCTTTTCTGCTATGTCGTAAAAGCC
>JAUNRD010000373.1 GCA_030535815.1 Clostridia bacterium | reverse complement strand
GTTAATGTCCTTGCGGCAACTTCTATGGTAACTGATGCGGTACTTGAATATAAGAAGGTGAATCGCGATACGGTTTTTCATATAACACAAAATGCTCAGATGAACAGCGATATTTCTATAACAACCAATGCGGTGGACTTTTCATATTTGCCTGAATTTACGGAAAAGTATATCTTTGAGGAAAAAATTTATTTAGCCGTACCGAAAAATTCAGAATATGATGGCAGAAGGCAGATTTCCTTGGAGGAGGTAAGTGATAAGGGATTTGTAAATTTGTCAGGTTCAAGACTTTTCAGAATTGTATGCGACAAATTCTGTGAATCGGCAGGATTCAAGCCGAATATTATTTTTGAATCTGATTCTCCCGCGACGGTTAAAAACATTATTAAAACGGGGATAGGGATTGGCTTCTGGCCGGAGTTTTCGTGGAGCGAATTTCCCGATAAGGATATAAATCTTCTTGAAATCAACAATCCCGTTTGTCAGAGAGAGCTTATTATAGGATTACACAGAAATTCCTTTACTCCTGATGTGGTGAATGATTTTTATGCTTTTTTGCTGAAGTTTATAAATAAACAGATAAAAAATAAATAATATTCTGAAAGAGCAAAAAAATAAAAGGATGTGCTTTGCACATCCTTTTAACTTTGGAATTAATACATTCCCATTCCGCCCATATCGGGAGCGGGAGCTGCGGGAGCTATAGGCTCGGGAATATCTGTTACAAGGCTTTCTGTGGTAAGAACCATAGCGGCAACGCTTGCTGCGTTCTGAAGGGCACTTCTTGTAACCTTGGCAGGATCTACGATACCTTCCTTGATCATATTAACGAACTTGCCCTTGAGTGCGTTATAGCCTGTGCCAACCTTGGCACTCTTGATTTCGTTTACGATAACTGCACCTTCGATACCTGCGTTAGCGGCAATCTGCTTAACGGGCTCTTCAAGTGCGGCAAGAACGATCTGAGCACCTGTCTTCTCGTCGCCTTCTAAAGTATCAACAAGCTCCTTAACCTTTGCTTGAGCAATGATATAAGCTGTTCCGCCGCCGGGTACGATACCCTCTTCAACTGCAGCCTTTGTAGCAGCAAGAGCATCTTCAATTCTTAATTTGTTTTCCTTCATTTCTGTTTCAGTTGCTGCACCAACCTTGATTACTGCAACACCGCCGGAAAGCTTAGCAAGGCGCTCCTGAAGCTTTTCTCTGTCGAATTCGCTTGTGGTTGTTTCAAGCTGAGCCTTAATCTGATTGATTCTGTCAGCGATTGCACCCTTGTCGCCGTAACCGTCAACAATGATGGTGTTTTCCTTTGTAATCTTAATCTGCTTAGCACGGCCCAGCATATCAAGTGAAGCTTCCTTTAAGTCAAGACCGATTTCCTCGGAAATAACCTGACCGCCTGTAAGAATTGCGATATCCTGAAGCATTTCCTTTCTTCTGTCACCAAAGCCGGGAGCCTTAACGCCTGCACAGCGGAAGGTACCTCTGATTTTGTTAACAAGAAGTGTAGCAAGTGCTTCGCCTTCGATATCCTCGGAGATAATTACAAGGCTCTTTCCGCCCTGAACGATCTGCTCAAGAAGGGGAAGGATATCCTGAATGTTTGTGATTTTCTTGTCTGTGATAAGAATCATGGGCTCGTCGTAAACAACTTCCATCTTTTCTGTATCTGTTACCATGTAGGGGGAGATGTAGCCTCTGTCAAACTGCATACCTTCAACAACTTCGCTGTAGGTTTCTGCTGTCTTGGATTCTTCGAGAGTAATAACGCCGTCAGCGCTTACCTTTTCCATAGCATCGGCAATTAATTCGCCGACAAATTCGTTACCTGCAGAAATTGCTGCAACTCTTGAAATGTCCTTCTTGCCGGAAACCTTAACGCTGGTTTCGGCGATGGAGGCAACTGCAGCATCAACAGCTTTCTGGATACCGCCCTTAACAATCATGGGGTTAGCACCTGCAGCAATGTTCTTAAGTCCTTCTCTTACAAGTGCCTGAGCAAGTAATGTAGCGGTTGTGGTACCGTCACCTGCAACGTCGTTTGTCTTTGTTGCAACTTCCTTTACAAGCTGAGCACCCATGTTTTCAAAGGGTGATTCAAGCTCGATTTCCTTTGCGATTGTAACACCGTCGTTTGTGATTAAGGGAGCGCCGAACTTTTTATCAAGAACAACGTTTCTTCCCTTGGGGCCGAGGGTGATTTTTACAGTATTTGCAAGAGTGTTGATGCCTTTTTCCAAAGCTTTTCTTGCTTCTTCTCCGTATAATATCTGCTTAGCCATTAAAATGCCTCCTTATTCAACAATAGCGAGAACGTCGCTCTGCTTTAAGATTGTGTATTCTGTTCCGTCAACTTTAACTTCAGTTCCGGAATATTTGCTTACTAAAACCTTATCTCCTACTTTAACTTCCATAGGGATAAGCTTTCCGTTTTCTGTAGC
>JAUNRD010000372.1 GCA_030535815.1 Clostridia bacterium | reverse complement strand
TCGTCCTTTTTACAAGAGGGAGCCAGGAGTATGGTGAAAGATAATAGCAGTAAACAAAGTGATTTTCGCATAAGTATACTCTCCGAATATATATGTAATAAGTCAACAATATATTATTATAACTGCTCCGATGAAAAAATGCAAGATTTTTCTTGATTTTTATGCTAAAATGTGTTGTAATGTTAATAATACAGGGTCTGAGGTGAGGATAATTATGAAAAAAACAAGATGCGATGAATGCATGTATTATGAATTTGATGAGGATAGTGAAACATATAGCTGTATAATTAACCTTGATGAAGATGAAGCTCAGCGCTTTATGGCAGGAGATTCATTGGGCTGTTCGTATTTTAGATTTTATGATGAATATAAAATGGTTAAAAAACAGAACTGAGGAATTTTTATGGAGAAACGTTTTGAAAGAACGGCTCTGATTTTTGGAGAAGATGCCGTAAATAAGCTTAAAAACGCTCACATTGCAATTTTCGGAATAGGCGGTGTTGGCGGATATGTTGCAGAGGCACTTGCCCGAAGCGGAGTGGGGCACCTTACTTTGGTAGATAATGATGCGGTGAGTGAAAGTAATATAAACAGGCAGATAATAGCCCTTTATTCTACCGTGGGAAGGGATAAAGTTGAGGTTATGAAAGAAAGAATAGCTGACATTAATCCTGAAGCCGAAGTTTTCACGCATAAATGCTTTTATCTTCCGGATGAAAACGGCAATATTGATTTTTCAGGCTTTGACTATATAGTAGATGCAATAGATACGGTAACAGGAAAAATCGGACTTGTTATGGAAGGCAAAAAAAGAAATATTCCTGTTATTTCATCTATGGGGACCGGAAACAAGACCGATCCTTCTGCTTTTATGATTTCGGATATATATAAAACTAAGGTTTGTCCTCTTGCTAAGGTAATGAGGACAGAACTTAAAAAACGGGGAGTAAAGAAACTGAAGGTGCTCTACTCTGAAGAAATTCCCGTAAAGGTTCCTTCTGTGAGTGACGGAGAAAAGCGGGCAGTTCCCGGCTCAAACGCCTTCTGCCCTCCTGCAGCAGGGCTTATAATAGCTTCTGAAGTGGTTAAAGACATTATAAAAAAGGGTTGATTTTATGAAAGCGTTAATCGCTATGAGCGGAGGCGTGGATTCAAGCGCCGCGGCTTTGCTTATAAAAGAAAAAGGATACGATGCAATGGGTGCGATTATGCATCTTTTAGGGGAGCGTAATAAGGATGCCGACGCGGCAAAAGATGTTTGCGACAAAATAGGTATTCCTTTTTATGAATTTGATTTTTCTGAAGAATTTTCATCCTGCGTAATAAAGAGCTTTGTCGAAAGCTATGAAAGCGGTGCAACGCCAAACCCTTGCATAGAGTGTAACAGACATCTTAAATTCGGGAAATTTGTCGATGCGGCAAAAGAGCTGGGATGTACAAATATCGCAACGGGGCATTATGCAAAAATTGAAAGGTGCGGAAACGACTTTTTACTTAAAAAGGCAAAAGATGTCTCAAAGGATCAGAGTTATGTGCTTTATTCAATAAAGAGGGAAATGCTTTCTGAAATCCTGCTTCCTCTCGGGGAATATACTAAAGAGGAAATAAGAGAAATTGCTGCATCAAACGGCTTTATAAATGCACATAAAAAAGACAGTCAGGATATATGCTTTGTACCTGACGGGAACTATAAAAAGGTCATTTCGTCTTTAAGCAACAAAACCTATCCCGAAGGAGATTTCGTAAACCTTAAGGGGGAGGTTCTGGGAAAACACAAAGGAATTATCGGCTATACAATAGGGCAGAGGAAGGGGCTTGGTCTTGCGCTTCCTGCGCCTATGTATGTCTGCGAAAAAAAGGTGGAAAAGAACGAGGTTGTGCTCTGCAGTAATGAAGAACTTTTTACCAGGGATATGAAAGTTAAAAACGTAAACTGGCTTGCTTCGGATAAAATCCCCGATAAAATAAAGGCAAGGGTTAAAATACGCTATAAGCACGAAGAACAGCCTGCGGAAATCAATTTTACCGAAGATGGAGCTTTTGTGAAATTTGATGATCCTCAGCGCGCTATATCAAAAGGGCAGGCGGCGGTGTTCTATGATGGAGATACGGTTCTTGGCGGAGGAACAATAGACTGAAATTATATTCCGGAGGAATGAAATGGGACGCGAACTTACAAAAGAACAGATGGTTGAGCGAAGTGTGGTTAAAAAATACAGAAAAAGCATCTGGAACCCCTTTATTGCAGCGGTAAAACGCTATGAGCTGATAGAAGAAGGGGACCGCATAGCGGTATGTATTTCCGGAGGAAAAGACTCTATGCTTCTTGCGGATTTAATGAGGTTACTTCAGAGGATAAGCGACGTACCATTTTCTCTTACTTATCATGTTATGGATCCTGGGTATAACGAGATAAACAGGAAAAAAATTGAGGAAAATGC
>JAUNRD010000371.1:1403-2442 GCA_030535815.1 Clostridia bacterium | reverse complement strand
TTCCGCTTGCATAGCTTGAAGCTCTCACCCTGTGTCTCAGCCTTGCATTTACAGGAAGAAGCCCTGCATCGTTGTTTCCCGGAGTCTCGCCATAGCCAAGCTGGGGCGTATCCGTAACGTTACAGTAAAGCTCGCCGTTTTCGTCAACAAACACCTGGTCCATACCGATTCTTCTCTCAAAGGGATGAAGCGCGGGCGCCGTTATCGTATAAAACGCCCATAGGGTATTGTCGGGGCCGTGTTCAATACAGCCGTGTCCTGCACCGCTTACAATTCCGTGGTCGTGACGGCAGATGGGATTGTGCTTCTGGCACTTAAAGCCGGTAAGGGGGCCTTCGTCAGAGTAATATGCCGCCATAGAATAGTTTGGGTATTCTGTACCGGAAGAAGAATATATCATATAATATCTTCCGTTGTGCTTCATCATCCACTGACCTTCAACCCATCCGCTTTCATAGTTCTGATTATATGCTCCGCCTCTCTCCCAGTAGTGGTCGGGATTGAACTTATGAATCAATACAGGCTCTGTCTTAAATTTTCTCGGGTCATCCCCGTCAAGCTCAACACCCATTGTCCTTGCAATAAAACGTCCTCTATCATCGGGAATGGTCTGTTCAAACCAGTAAATATATATCTTTCCGTCATCGTCTCTGAAAAGTGCCGAGTCGATGGGGCGGATTTTACTTCCGTCAATTTTGATAAAGTCATCAACAAAGGTGAAAGGGCCGGTAGGACTATCACCTATAAAGAGGCCGTTTGAATGGGCGGTAAGTAAAAACTTTTCTCTGTGAGGAATAACTGACGGAGAATAACCGATATTGTAAGGCTCCGTACGAACGTGCTTAAAGTTTGTAAAATCCTCGGACACATAGCACATTCCGTAGCTGGGGTATAAAAACCATTTGTTGTCATAGAAAAGTACGCTGGGGTCAGATATTGATCTGAAGTCAAGATTAGGCTCTCCCGTATACTTCATAGGGTCTGATCCGTAGTTATCCCCGAGCGGAAGCTCAGGAATAGACAAGGGGTTACAATAGCT
>JAUNRD010000371.1:0-1393 GCA_030535815.1 Clostridia bacterium | reverse complement strand
GTTGTCATATTAGTCCTTCTTTCATACTGCTTTTGTAATTATAATTTTCTGCTCTTCCGCTACCCATGTAACGTCATAGCCAAGCTGTTCGGATACGAATCTTACCGGAATAAAGGTTCTTGAATCCTTAATAACCGGGAAGTTAAGAAGTGCATAGCGCACTCTTCCGAAGCCCTGACTTTCCACATAAACAATTTTATTCCATATCTGCATTTCAATATAGTAAACGCCGTTGTCTATGTAAATCATCTGATTGTGATCTGCCCAGTCAACGGTTGCCCCCATTTCTTCCATAAGTCCTCTTAAAGGAATAAGTGTGGAGCCGTTTACGATATAAGGTGCAACATCAATTTCCTTTTTGTAGCTTTCGCCGTTTTTATAAACTTCGATTATATTGCTGCCAATTGTCAAAGTATAGTTTTCCTTATTTTTCTCTGCCATCTGCTTCTTTGCTGCGATGGTCTGATAGAAGGTAAGCTCTGCGCAGGAAACTCTTCTTTCAACGGTTTTGTTAAAGATAATTTCAACGTATCTTGCTTCAACCTCTTTATCGAGGGTAATTTTATTTACGCCGAGATTTTTTTCAAGGGTATAATGCTCTGCCACTGTTTCCCAGGATTCTCCATCCACACTTACGGCTATATCGAAATCAAGCCAGAAGCCGTGGAAGTCCGCGGTGTTTCTGGGAATATATTCAATTTCTCCAAACTTTTCAACCTTGTTAAAATCAACGCTTAAAACAAAGTCACTTCCTGCCTCTGTCTGCCAGAAGGTATTGGTATTTCCGTCAATTATATTACCCGGCTTAAAGCTTGCCCAGAAGGGTGCTTCGCAGTTAACTGTAATATCGGTTTTATCAATTGCAACCATCCGCTCCAGGCTGTCCTCCGAGAAGAACTCTTCAAAGCTTATTGTCGGTGCATTTTTGTTTTCGCCTGCCTCTACGTTATTTTTGAAAAGCACTTCCTTTTCGTCGGTATTATCAAGAAGCACCTTGTCCTCTAAAAGCTTTTTGTATTCGCCTCCGTCAACGGATGCATAAAGGTCAAACTTCGTGATTATGCCCGCCTTGCTGTCTCTGGGAGTAAAGATGAGGCCTGAAATTTT
Source organism: Clostridia bacterium (assembly GCA_030535815.1). Classification (GTDB taxonomy): domain Bacteria; phylum Bacillota; class Clostridia; order CAKSNL01; family HGM11501; genus HGM11501. The sequence goes on along the minus strand of JAUNRD010000371.1, from coordinate 286 downwards.
TTCCTTTTTCTTTAAGTCGATTTCAATTGTAAAGGGAGGCACATCCTGGCTTGTTACGCTTCCGCCCGTTGCGGTATAGAAAGAATGCCAGAAGGTATTTTTATCACCGTCAAGCACATTCGTTATCGGCACACTTTTTATTTCGGAATCTGCCGTAATAGTCCACATTCCTCTATCAAGTAAAGCCGCGCCGTTTGATGCCTTCTTTACTTCAGGCTTTTCCGCTTCAACCGCCGCACTGTCAGTAAGAAACTTTATTTCAGCCGCTGTCGCAACTCCTCTTCCC
>JAUNRD010000370.1 GCA_030535815.1 Clostridia bacterium | reverse complement strand
AAGAGGACACAAGATATTCCTTGACCTTAAGCTTCACGATATTCCCAACACCGTTAAAAAGTCCATGAATGTTTTGTCCCGTCTTGATGTTGATATGACAAACCTTCACGCGGCAGGAACAATTTCCATGATGGAAGCGGCAATAGAAGGACTTACCCGTCCCGACGGAACAAGACCTTTGCTTATCGCAGTAACTCAGCTTACATCAACCGACCAGGAAAGAATGGAAAATGACCTTCTTATAAAGGAGCCCATCGACAAGGTTGTAATGCACTATGCAGGTAACGCTAAAAAAGCAGGACTTGACGGTGTTGTATGCTCACCCTTAGAGGCTGAAAAGGTTCATGCAACCTGCGGTAAGGAATTTTTAACAGTAACACCCGGTGTTCGTTTTGCTGACGGTGATGTGGGCGATCAGAAGAGAGTTATGACACCCGCCGAGGCAAAGAAAATCGGAAGCGACTATATCGTTGTAGGCCGCCCCATAACAGCGGCAGAAGATCCCGTTGCGGCATACGAAAGATGTATTGCTGAATTTGTAGATTAAGAAAGGATTGACTATAATGGAAAAATTAATTGCAAAAGATTTACTTTCAATAAAGGCGGTATTCTTCCGCCCCGAAGAGCCCTTTACATGGGCAAGCGGAATTAAGAGCCCCGTATACTGTGACAACCGTTTAACTCTTACAGCTCCCAAGGTAAGATGCGATGTTGAAGAAGGCCTTGCGAAGCTTATAAAGGAAAACTATCCCGATGTTGAGGTTTTAATGGGTACATCCACAGCAGGTATTGCTCACGCGGCAATCACTGCTCACCTTATGGGACTTCCCATGGGCTATGTACGTTCCGGTGCAAAGGATCACGGAAGACAGAACCAGATAGAAGGTAAGCTTGAGGCAGGACAGAAGGTTGTAGTTGTAGAAGACCTTATTTCAACAGGCGGAAGCGTTATCGAAGTTGTAAACGTGCTTCGTGAAGCAGGCGCAGAGGTATTAGGTATCGTAAGCATTTTCACCTACGGTATGAAAAAGGGCTTAGCTCGCCTTGAAGAAGCAAATGTCAAGAACGTAAGCCTGACAAACTTTGACGTTATCGCACACGTTGCGGCAGAAGAAAACTATATCAGGGAAGAAGACATCAAGAAGCTTATCGCATTCAGAGACAACCCCTCTGACGAAAGCTGGATTGAAAAGAAATAATTAAAGCAATATTAAATAAAAAGGAGGCGCACTTAATTGAGAAGTCTTATCGACATACTGGATTTGACGACAGAAGAAATTGATTCACTTATTGCTACGGCAGAAGACATTATAAAAAATCCTTCAAAATATTCCGAAAAGTGCAAGGGCAAAAAGCTTGCTACGCTGTTTTTTGAGCCCTCGACAAGAACGAGATTAAGCTTTGAAGCGGCAATGATGGAGCTTGGCGGAAATGTACTCGGCTTTTCCGAGGCACAGAGCTCATCGGCATCAAAGGGTGAAAGTGTTGCCGATACAGCAAAGGTTATAAGCTGTTATGCGGACATTATTGCAATGCGCCATCCTAAAGAGGGTGCACCGCTGGTTGCGGCAAACAATGCCTCAATTCCCGTTATAAATGCGGGTGACGGCGGACACAATCATCCGACGCAGACTTTGGCTGACCTTCTTACAATAAGTAAGGAAAAGGGAAGACTTAATAATCTTACCGTTGGCTTCTGCGGCGACTTAAAGTTCGGAAGAACGGTACATTCTTTAATAAATGCACTTTCAAGATACTCCGGAATAAAAATCGTCCTTATATCACCCGAGGAGCTTAAGCTTCCGAGCTATGTTAAAAAGGATGTACTTCAGAAAAAGGGCATCGAATATGTTCAGACAACAAATCTTGAAGAGGTAATGCCCGACCTTGATATACTCTATATGACAAGAGTACAGAAGGAAAGATTCTTCAACGAGGAAGACTATTTAAGACTTAAGGACAGCTATATTTTAGTTCCCGATAAGCTTAAAAATGCAAAGAAGGATTTATGCATACTCCATCCTCTTCCGAGAGTAAACGAAATTGCGGTTGCAATTGATGATGACCCGAGAGCGTGCTATTTTAAGCAGGTACTTTATGCAAAGTATATAAGAATGGCTCTTATCTTAATGCTTCTTGAGGAGGCGGGAAAATGAATATAGATTCAATTAATAACGGTCTTGTAATTGACCACATCACAGCAGGAAGAGGAATGAGACTTTTTGAGCTCTTGGAGCTTGAGAACCTTGACTGCTCTGTTGCAATCATAAAAAATGTGGCAAGCAAAAAGCTTGGTAAAAAGGACATTATAAAGATTGATGCCGATATCGACGTTAATCTTGATGTTATAGGTTATGTTGACCCGGGTGTAACTGTTAACATAATAAAAGGCGGTGTTTTAGTTGAAAAGAAAACCATCGCAACACCCGAAACCCTTAAGAATGTTA
>JAUNRD010000369.1 GCA_030535815.1 Clostridia bacterium | reverse complement strand
TACCTTGACAAGTCTTAATTCCTTAATATCCCTTGATACTGTTGCCTGTGTTACTTCATATCCCATTTTGCGAAGCTTTTCAGAAAGCTCCTCCTGAGTCTGTATTTCATATTCAGAAACCAATGCAAGTATTGCATTTTGTCTTGTAGCTCTCATTTTCTTTCTCCTTTTTCTCCCGAAAGCTTATATCTTAATATATCATAAAAGTTTTTCTCTTCAAGGAAAATAAGCTTTGCTGTTTTATCTGCGCGCGCAAATATAACTTCATCGCCACTGTATAACGGTGTCACATTCTGTCCGTCCACATTAAGCATTCCCGAATTTTCAGCCATATCGGAAAGCTTTATTTTCACCACCGTATCGCCGGATGCTATAACCGGTCTTATATGTATGGAATGGGGGCAAACCGGAGTTGTTATAATCATCTGCATATCCGGAGGTGCAACAGGACCACCCGCTGAAAGCGAGTATGCCGTAGAGCCCGTTGGTGTTGCCACAATTATTCCGTCTCCGGAAAATGAATAGACAAGCTTCTCGTTAAAGCTCTCACCTAAAGATAAAATCCTTTCGCTTCTGGTTATTACCCCATCATTAAGCGCAGTGCTTTCACATATTTTTACACCGTTTCTCTCAACTGTAACAGAAAGCATCATGCGTTCTTCCACCATATATTTCCCGGAAAGCAGCTTTCTTACCGCTTCTGTGGCATTTTCTTTTTCAACGGAAGCCATATAACCCAAAGTCCCGAAATTTATTCCGAGAACAGGAACATCCCCGAATGCCTTTACCGCCCGGAGCATAGTTCCGTCTCCCCCGAGCACTAATGCTGCATCAATTTTTTCATTACACTTATAATCCCTGACCAAAAAGCAGTTTTCCGGAAACTCCCCGATTATGGTTTCAGCCAGACTTTCTGCGCCTTCTTTTCCCGTATTGGGGATAACGGCTATTTTCATAAGGCTCATTCCTTTTCTTCGGCTTCTTCTTTCTTTTCTTCCTTTTTCTCTTCGGCAACGGTCTTTATACCGACAACCTTAACGTCAACCTTTTCAACCTTTAATCCGGTCATTTCTTCAACTGCATTTTTAACGCCGTACTGAACATTTGCCGCAACTTCAGGAATACAAACTCCGTATTTAACAACTATCTGAATTTCAATGTTTACACCTGCTTCTGTTATCTCGGCCTTTATTCCCTTCGACGGATTCTTTCCTTTTTTGCCGGAAATAAGTTCAGCCCAGTTCGCGGCAATTCCGCTCATACCAACAGATGCTACACCCTCTGTTTCGGATGCGGCAATTCCTGTTATTACAGCAATAACCTCGTCAGAAATTTTAACACTGTCACCCGATGTATTAACTAAATCTTTCTCTTCCATAGTTTTATTCCTCCATTGTTTTTATCTTTTATATTATACATAACTATTTCCCTTTTATCAAGGGCTTTTTTATAATTATAAACCTTTTTGCATAAAAAATCAAGTGTTTCCGTCAATCCACCAGTGAAAAGAAATACTTTTCCTTTTTATCTACTCCGACTGTCCAGTAACCGTTTATAAATCTCGCACAGTCAGATATATGGGTAAAAGGGTTTCTGCCACCCTCTTCCGAAGGAACTGCCACTGCGTTTTTTCCGTTTTTTGACCCATAATAATAGTAGCCCGACACATTTATTCTGTAAAGCACATTTATATTCTCAAATATATATTTTATTATGGGGCAGTTTTCCGCAAAACGCCCGTCCTCAATCTTCACCCAGGAAAAGCCGTCATCAATACCAAGAACCGAACTTTCTTCCTGTCCGCTTTTTGCTTCTTCCGGAAAAGCCGAAAGCTCTCTTTTCGTCGGGATAAGTGAACCGTATATCATCGGCTCATTTCCTTTAAGCAGAACCACCGTGTCAATCTTTGACGCATCCTCTTTTTTTAAGGTAAAGCTTTTCGCATACCCTCCCCTTACCGTTCCGGCATCTATTTTAATATCATCATTTGCTGAAGCAGAACCCATAAAAAAAGTCCTGTATTCTTCTGCTGTTCCTTTGATGCTGACCGTAACCGTAGTATCTGTAACGGTTACCACTCCACTTCCTTTATTATTCCCTATAGGTTGCAGTATTATATATCTTTTAAGCATATTAATCTCCCCCTCCATAATATAATATGTATAGGCAGAAAATAAATTCCGAAAACAAGAGAAAACAAGAGCATTTAAGAGCTATAAAGACTTATTTTTACTTTTTTGACCAAAATAGGCAATATGAGGAATTTGCCTTGAAGTATGATTTTGAGTATTATATACCTTGTTAGCACTCAAAGGTCAAGAGTGCTAAAACCTAAATTATTTTGGAGGAATAACCATGAATATCAAACCCTTAGCAGACAGAGTTGTTATCAAAATGACCGAGGCTGAAGAAACCACAAAAAGCGGTATCATTTTAACCGCAGGCGCAAAGG
>JAUNRD010000036.1:4635-11074 GCA_030535815.1 Clostridia bacterium | reverse complement strand
CGAAGAGTTTTCGGAAAACGAAACGCTTAAGGTTAAAACCCTTTACGGTGAAGATGAAGTTTCCTACAAGGAAGCACTTCTTGGCAGATGCCATATGTGTAAGGGCAAAGAACACAGAATTTATGACGAGGTAATAGGGGATAGCGTAGATACAGCCGACGAGGAAAGATTTGCCGAGGTTGAAAAAATCGAAGCTATGACACCCGAAGAAAGATTTTCCTTCTTCAAGGCGGAGCTTTCAAAGTGTATCCGCTGTAACGCCTGCAGAAACGTATGCCCCGCATGCTCCTGCAGAAAGTGCGTGTTTGACTCTGCCAAGTTTGACTCCGAGCAGAAGGCAAATTCCGATTCCTTTGAGGAAAAGATGTTCCACATCATAAGAGCCTTCCACGTTGCGGGAAGATGCACAGACTGCGGCGAGTGCAGCCGTGTTTGCCCCCAGGGTATTCCGCTTTATCTTTTCAACAAGAAGTTTATAAAGGATATTGACACATATTTTGGCGAATATAATGCAGGTGAAAACATAGAGGATGAAGCACCCCTCACAAGCTTTACCTTTGATGATTTAGAGCCTGACGAAAGGAGATAAAAATGAAAAAGATTAAAAAAGAAAATCTTGATGCGCTTTTTTCCTTTATCTCCGGGAAAAATGAACTCTATGTGCCTGTAAAAATCGGAGCGGGCACAAACTTCGCTCTTTATGAGGAAGGAACAAAGGCGGATTTAGATACACTTAAAACCGTAAAATCCCCCAAGGACATTTTCTTTCCCCAGAGCGAAACCTTATACACCTGCACAAAAGAAGAAGGCAAAATGAAGATAACTGCAGAAGAGCTAAAGTCTCACGATTTTGTGGTTTTCGGAAGGAGAGGGTGCGATGTTGCAGGCTTAGAGGTTTTGGATAAAGTGTTTTTAGCGGAACCTATCGACACATTCTATGCCGCAAGACGTGACCACGGCGTAATTGTAACTGCTGCCTGCTCTTTCCCTGAGGAGAGTTGTTTCTGCTCAGTTTTCGGTATTGATGCTTCTTCACCTTCGGGCGATGCGGTGTATTATATGGTGGGCGATGAATTAATCTTCGATGCCAAAACCGAAAAGGGCGAAAAGTTTTTAGAGCTTATCGGTGAGTTCTTCGAAGATGGCGGAGATAAGGAAGCAGAGGACGAAAAGGCAAGAATAAAGGAAATAATAAAAAAGCTTCCTTACAGCAATCTGTCGCTTGAAGGCTGGAACGGCGATGCAACAGACGAAAAGTTCAATTCACCCTTATGGGAGGATTTATATAAGGGCTGTTTGGCCTGCGGAACCTGTACATTTTCCTGCCCCACCTGCCAGTGCTATGACATAAAGGACTATACCAAAGGTAACGGCGTTATGCGTTACCGCTGCTGGGACTCCTGCATGTATTCCGATTTTACAATGATGGCACACGGAAACAACAGAACAAGCCAGATGCAGCGCTTCCGTCAGAGATTTATGCACAAGTTAGTATATTTCCCTGCCAATAACGACGGAATGTATTCCTGCGTGGGCTGCGGCAGATGCGTTGATAAATGCCCCTCTGCACTTAATATAGTAAAGGTCATAAAGGCCTTCGGAAAGGAAGGTAAGTAAAATGAGCGACTGTACATGTAAAAGTAAATACCGGGAAGATATACTTATTCCTAAGGTTGGTATTATTACCGAAATAACAGAGCAGACTCCTGATGTTAAAACCTTCCGTGTAAATGCACCCGGCGGCGGAAAAATGTTCGAGCATATGCCGGGACAATGTGCAATGCTTTGCGCTCCCGGCGTAAGCGAGGGTATGTTTTCAATAACATCCTCTCCCACCAATAAGGAGTATCAGGAATTCAGCATTAAAAAATGCGGAGTTTTAACCGATTATCTTCACAGTTTGACAGTCGGCAGTGAAATTGCCATAAGAGGCCCCTATGGAAACCATTTCCCCGTGGAGGATAAGCTTAAGGGAAAAGACCTTCTCTTTATCGCAGGCGGTATCGGTCTTGCACCGCTTCGCTCTGTCATAAACTATGTTTTCGATAACCGCGACGATTACGGTAAGGTTGATATTTTATACGGCTCACGTTCAAGTGCCGACCTTGTGGGCCTTTCCGAGATCGAAAACGTATGGAAGAAAATGAAGGACACAAACGTGTACCTTACAATCGACCGCGAGGAAGAATCCTGGAACGGCCACGTCGGTTTTGTTCCTTCCTATCTTAAGGAAATAGGCTTCTCCAACGATAAAACCGCCTTAGTCTGCGGCCCTCCCATAATGATAAAGTTTGTGCTTGAAGCATTGGGCGAGCTTGGCTTTTCCAAGGAGCAGGTTTACACCACTTTGGAGCTTCGTATGAAGTGCGGTATCGGCAAATGCGGAAGATGTAACATCGGTTCAAAATATGTATGCAAGGACGGCCCTGTATTTCGCTGTGACGAAGTAGACGAATTGCCGGACGAGTATTGAGAAAGGTAAGTGTACTATGGAAAATATGGTAAATGTATTCTTTTTCGGAAAGAAATATACTGTTCCCGCAGGGCTCACAATAATGAGTGCCATGGAATATGCGGGCTACAGCCTGGTAAGAGGTTGCGGCTGCCGTAACGGATTTTGCGGTGCCTGTGCAACCATCTACCGTATAAAAGGAGAGAGGGACTTAAAGGTTTGCCTTGCCTGCCAGACAACGGTGGAGGACAATATGTATGTGGCAACACTTCCTTTCTTCCCGCTTATAAAAGAGGTATATAACATAAACGAGGTTTCTCCCACAAGTCAGATTATGATGCAGCTTTATCCCGAAATTTACAGCTGTATCGGATGTAATGCCTGCACAAAGGCCTGCACTCAGGACCTTAACGTAATGCAGTACATCGCATACGCTCAGAGGGGCGACTTTGAAAAGTGCGCCGAGGAATCCTTCGACTGCGTAATGTGCGGCGTTTGCTCGTCCCGCTGTCCTGCAGGAATAAGCCATCCTCAGGTTGGTCTTCTTGCAAGACGTCTTACAGGTAAGTATCTTGCACCTTCCAGCGGACACCTTGAGGCAAGAGTTAAGGAAATCGAGGAAGGCACCTTTACGGAATTAATCGAAGACCTTATGCAAAAGCCCATTGAAGAGTTAAAAGAGCTTTACAATACAAGAGAAATTGAGAAATAAGAAAGGAGGAACTTTTATGTTTACAGAGGAAATGCTTGCTTCCGTTAAAAAAGTTGAAGCTACAAGAAAAGAAAGAATCGGCTTTGAGCCAAAGAGAATGACAGCAGAAGAAAAGGATGCATTACTTAAGAAGTTCCATCCTGACTATAAGGAAGAAGGCTTTAAAAACCTTACCGTCGGCCCCAACAAGGGCGACAAGGTGCCCGAAGAGCTTTGCGAGCTTCTTCAGGGCAGAAGCAGAACTCTTGATCTTGATATTGACCTTACAAAAATCGACTATGATGTGGACGTACTTGTAATAGGCGGCGGCGGTGCCGGCTCATCTGCGGCAATTGAAGCAAATGAAGCGGGCGCAAACGTAATGATTGTTACAAAGCTTCGTATCGGCGATGCCAACACAATGATGGCAGAGGGCGGTATCCAGGCGGCAGACAAGGAAAACGACTCTCCCGCACAGCACTATATCGACGCTCTCGGCGGCGGTCATTATGCAAACGTTCCCGAGCTTTTAAGAAAGCTTGTAACAGACGGCCCCGGTGCCATCAAGTGGCTTAACGACCTTGGCGTAATGTTTGATAAAGATAAGGACGGAACAATGATTACCACCCACGGCGGCGGTACATCAAGAAAGAGAATGCACGCCGCAAAGGACTATTCCGGTGCGGAAATTATGAGAACTCTCCGTGACGAGGTATTAAACCGCAAGATTCCCGTGGTTGATTTTACTGCGGCAATTGAGCTTCTTACAGACGGTAAGGGAAGCGTAACAGGTGCAGTTCTTAAAAATATGGAAACAGGCGAAATCTTAATTGCAAGAGCTAAAACCGTAATCATCGCAACAGGCGGTGCGGGAAGACTTCATTATCAGGGCTTCCCCACATCAAACCACTACGGTGCAACGGCTGACGGACTTATCTTAGGTTACCGTGCGGGAGCAAAGCTTTTATATGCCGATACCCTTCAATATCATCCCACGGGCGTTGCATATCCCGATCAGATTTACGGTGCACTTGTAACAGAAAAGGTTCGTTCCATCGGTGCTATGCTTGTAAATGCCGAAGGTGTTGCATTTATGCATCCGTTGGAAACCCGTGACGTATCTGCGGCATCCATCATCCGCGAATGTACCGAAAGAAATTTAGGTGTAACAACACCCCACGGAAGTGCAGTATGGCTTGATACTCCCATGATTGAAGAAATCCACGGTGAGGGAACAATCGAAAAGAGAATTCCCGGTATGATGAGAATGTACGGAAAATACGGCTGGGATATAAGAAAAATGCCTATGCTTGTTTTCCCCACACTCCACTATCAGAACGGCGGTCTTTTCATTAATCCCGACGGTATGACGGATGTTAAAAACCTCTTTGTTGCAGGTGAGGCTGTGGGCGGTATCCACGGAAGAAACCGTCTTATGGGTAACTCACTTCTTGACATCATCGTATTCGGCCGTCACGCAGGTAAAATGGCAGCAAAGGTAAGTAAGGAAACAGAGGCAGGGGAACTTACTCTTTCTCACGTTGAAGCATTCGAGAAGGAAAGAAAGGAAGCAGGTATCGTAAATGACACCGCATCTCCGAGACTTCTTCCCGATTACACCAGAAAGTGAGGGTTTTTATGGAAACACTTATTACCTGGTTTACCGAATCTGTAATGGGAAATCCCCTTATGATTACATTTTTAATACTTTCCCTCGGCTATATTATCGGAAGTATAAAAATTGCAGGACTTGAGCTTGGAACGGCAGGAGTGCTTCTTGTTGCTCTTGTTTTCGGCCATTTCGGCTACAGCGTTCCTTCCGTTGTGGGAGATTTAGGGCTTATCGCCTTTGTTACGGCGGTTGGCTTTATCGCAGGCCCTAAATTTTTCAGAAACTTCAAAGTAAATGCAAAATCTTATATTTTGCTTGGTGTTATCGTAATTGCCGCAGGTGCTCTTACAACAATAGGAATTATAAAAGTATTCAATATCCCGACGGATATTTCCGTTGGTATGATGGCAGGTGCTCTTACAAGTACCCCCGGCCTCGGTGCGGCAATTGAAGCAACCGGCTCAGACCTTGCATCCGTAGGCTACGGTATTGCTTATCCCTTCGGCGTTGTGGGCGTTGTGCTTTTCGTTCAGCTTGTTCCGAAAATCCTTAAAATTGATATTGACAAGGAAAAAGAAAAGTTTGAAGCGGCATCCGGCGTTGAGGTAAAGGAAGAAGGCAAAAGCTTATTCTGTATTGACAGCTTCGGCTTCGGTGCTTTCGCAGTTGCCATTGTACTTGGTATAATCCTTGCAAAAATCACAATTCCGCTTCCCGGCGGCACAAGCTTTGCCCTCGGTACATCGGGAGGACCTCTCATTGCAGGTCTTGTAATGGGACATTTCGGAAAAGTGGGCAAGGTTTCGCTAAAGGTTAAAAAGTCCGTGCTTGAAGCTATGAGAGAATTCGGCCTTGCACTCTTCCTGATGGGTGCAGGTGTAAAGGGCGGCGCAGGATTTGTGGAAACCCTTTCAGAGCACGGTGCTATGCTTTTTGTTTACGGTGCACTGATTACACTTATTCCGATGCTCATAGGATATATAATGGCGGCAAAGGTATTGAAGCTTTCCATATTCAATAACTTGGGCTCAATCTGCGGCGGTATGACATCAACTCCTGCCCTCGGAACACTTGTAAAGGTTACGAAAACTGATGATGTTGCATCTGCCTATGCGGCAACCTATCCCGTTGCATTGGTGTGCGTTGTGCTCGTCTGTCAGTTTATCGGAAAATTCTTATAAAAAGGAGAATAAAAATGCGTGAAATTAATGTGAACGAGATTACGGACGTGGTTGAAAGACTTTGCATAGAAGCAAACAACCACCTTCCCGAGGACGTTAAATGTGCAATTAAGTCCTGCCGTGCCTGTGAGGACGGCGAAATTGCAAAGGGCGTTCTTGATGATATCATTGAAAACTTTGAAATTGCAGACAGCGAGTATGTTCCCGTTTGTCAGGACACAGGAATGGCTTGCGTATTCCTTGAAATCGGACAGGATGTGCATCTTACAGGCGGCGACCTTACAGATGCCGTTAACGAAGGTGTAAGACGCGGCTATGACAAGGGCTATTTAAGAAAGTCTGTTGTGGCTGACCCTGTAAGACGCGGCAACACCGGCGATAACACTCCCGCAATGCTCTACACAGAAATCGTTCCCGGTGAGAATGTAAAAATCACTCTTGGCCCCAAGGGCTTCGGAAGCGAAAATATGAGCCGTGTGGCTATGCTTCGTCCCTCCGATGGT
>JAUNRD010000036.1:579-4625 GCA_030535815.1 Clostridia bacterium | reverse complement strand
GTCTTCAGGGAATAAAGGACTTTATATTGGAGGTTGTTGAAACAGCAGGCCCCAACCCTTGCCCCCCTATGGTAGTAGGCGTTGGTATAGGCGGAACCTTCGATAAGTGTGCTCTTCTTGCAAAGAAGGCTCTTATGAGAAGTTTGGATTCCGAAAATCCCGATCCTTTCTATGCTGACCTTGAAAAGGAAATGCTCGAAAAAATCAATCAGCTCGGAATCGGCCCCCAGGGCTTTGGCGGAAAGACCACGGCAATCGGTCTTAACATCGAAACTCTTCCCACACATATCGCAGGTATGCCCTGCGCAGTAAATATCAACTGTCACGTAACACGTCATAAGTCGGAGGTGATATAATGGAAAAGCATATTAATCTTCCTTTAACAAGCGAGCTTGCAAGAACACTTAAGGCAGGCGACAAGGTTTATTTAACCGGTGAAATTTATACCTCCCGTGATGCGGGACATAAGAGAATGTGCGAGACCTTGGCAAAGGGAGAAGAACTTCCCTTTGATCCTACGGATGCTACCATATATTACGTTGGGCCCACACCTGCAAAGCCGGGGAAGGTTATAGGCTCTGCCGGCCCCACAACCAGCGGAAGAATGGATGCATACGCTCCCACAATGATGAGCGTTGGCGCAAGAGGTATGATAGGTAAGGGTGCACGTCTTCCCGAAGTGGTTGAAGCAATGAAAAAGTACGATGGTGTATATTTCGGTGCCATCGGAGGTGCAGGTGCACTCCTTGCCAAGTGCATCAAAAAGTGTGAGCTTATTGCCTATGAAGACCTTGGTGCAGAAGCACTCCGTAAGCTTTATGTTGAAGATATGCCCCTTGTTGTAATTATCGACTCCGAGGGTAATAACTTATACGAAGAAGGCAGAAAGCGCTATCTTGAATCTAAATAAAAAAATCCGCAGTGCTTTTGCACTGCGGATTTTTTTATTTTATCAATACCTTTTCGTCAAAGTCCACGGTGATTTTCGTGGGCGCTTTAATTACACCTTCCAGCATCTTTTCGGCTAAGAAGTCTTCAACCTTTGTCTGAATTGCACGCCTTAAGGGGCGGGCACCGTAGGTTGCATCAAAGCCTTCCTTCGCAATCATGGAAACGAGGTTATCTGTGAATTCAACATGTATTTCCATTGCCTTCATTCTCTTTTTAACGCTTTCAAGCATAAGGGATGCGATTTCCTTTATTTCCGGCTCCGTAAGCTTATGGAAAACGATTATTTCGTCAATTCGGTTAAGAAATTCGGGGCGGAACTCCTTTTTAAGCTCGGACAAAACGCCTTCCTTAATCTTTTCATAATCGGCATCGGCATTATTATCCGAAAAGCCTATGGACTTTGCTGTGTCTGTGATTTTTCTTGCACCGATATTTGATGTCATTATGATAACCGTGTTTCTGAAATCAACCTTTCTGCCCTGAGAATCGGTTAAAATTCCGTCGTCTAAAATCTGGAGCATAATGTTGAATACATCGGGATGTGCCTTTTCGATTTCGTCAAAAAGAATAACGGAATAGGGCTTTCTTCTTATCTTTTCCGTAAGCTGACCGCCTTCTTCAAAACCAACATAGCCGGGAGGGGAGCCAACAAGCTTTGATACCGAATGCTTTTCCATATATTCTGACATATCAATTCTTATCATTGCATCCTCGTCTGCAAACATCGCTTCGGCAAGTGCCTTTGAAAGCTCTGTTTTACCTACACCGGTGGGACCTAAGAAAATGAAGGAGCCGATGGGGCGCTTGGGGTCCTTAAGTCCCATTCTGCCACGCCTGATGGCACGGGATACGGCACTTACCGCATCGTGCTGGCCGATTACTCTGCCGTGAAGGGTTTCTTCAAGCTTTAATAGCCTTTTTGCATCGTCCTCACCAAGTCTGCTTACGGGAATTTTCGTCCAGTCAGAAAGAATTGATGCGATGTGCTCATCGGTGATAACTGTGTGACGTTCGGTGTTTTTCTTATTCCACTCGTCCTTTTTAAGGCGGAGGTTTTCAGAAAGCTCCTTTTCCTTGTCACGAAGGAGTGCGGCGTTTTCAAATTCCTGGGAAGCTATTGCCGCATCCTTTTCTTTTTTAACTTCGGCAAGCTCTTCTTCGATTGCTTTAAGCTCATCGGGAGGCGTTAAGGTAATCATCCTTGCCTTGGAGCATGCCTCGTCAATCAGGTCAATCGCCTTATCGGGAAGGAAACGGTCTGAAATATATCTTGCGGAAAGCTTTGCCGCAGCACTAATTGCCTCGGGTGTGATTTCCACGTTATGATGAGCTTCGTACTTATCCTTTAAGCCCTTGAGGATTTCGATTGTTTCTTCAACCGAGGGTTCGCCCACGGTTACGGGCTGGAAACGGCGTTCGAGTGCCGCATCCTTTTCAATATATTTTCTGTATTCGTTTATGGTGGTTGCGCCGATTAACTGAAGCTCACCGCGGGCAAGGGAGGGCTTCAATATGTTTGATGCATCAATTGCTCCCTCTGCGGCACCTGCACCTATGATGGTGTGAATTTCGTCGATAAACAAAACCACGTTTCCGCTTTTTATAATTTCATCAACGGCGGTTTTAAGCCTTTCCTCAAATTCACCTCTGTACTTTGCGCCTGCAAGCATAGAGGATAAATCCAGGGTGAAAAGGCTTTTTCCGCGGAGATTTTCGGGGACGTTGCCTTCTGCAATCATCTGTGCAAGGCCTTCTGCTATGGCGGTTTTACCAACGCCGGGCTCACCGATCAGGCAGGGGTTGTTCTTGCTTCTGCGGGATAAAATCTGAATAACGCGGTTAATTTCATCGTCTCTGCCTATAACCGGGTCAAACTTTCCTTCCTTTGCCAGCTTTGTGAGGTCTCTGCCAAACTGGCTTAATGTGGGAGTTTTACTCTTTCTGGGATTGGCCTGTGGACTTCCGTTTTTGGGCGAAGCAGCATTTTCATTTCCGCCAACTAAAAAGGTCAGTATGTCATTATATGCGTTTCTCGGAAGTCCCATTGAGGAGAGGATGCGGAGCGCCACATTTTGTCCTTCGCGGAATATGGCAAGCAATATGTGTTCCGTATCGATATAGCCGGAGCCTAAGTTTCCTGCCTCCATAAAGCTTATTTCGAGAATTCTCTTGGTTCTGGGGGTGTATTCGGTAACGGCCTTGGCACTGCCTGAAACCTCAAGTATTTCGTTTAGTTTGTCAATTACGGCACTCTGAGTTATGCCTTTATCTGTAAGATAGCGGTAGGCTGTTCCTGTTTCTTCGTCAAGTAAGCCTAAAAGAAGATGCTCGCTTCCTACAAAACCGGTGCCCATTTTTTCGGCAAAGTCCTGGGCTGCCGACAAAACGTGTTTGGCTTTTTCTGTAAATCTGTCTTCAAAAGATGCCATTTAAATCATCCTTTCATAAAAGTTCTTTGAAAAGTATTGCACGGCGTTTGTCCCGTGCGTCGGGCTCTTTTAAGCCTTCCTCAGAAATGAGGCAGGCGGGAGAGCCCTTTACAAGGAGTGTTGAAATATTTTTATATTCAGTATCAATTATTCCGAACGCCTTTCCGAGTCTTACGTCGGAAAGGTAACCTATTGCTTCCTCGCTTGTCAATGAATATGAATTTTTAAGTATACCGTATGCTCTCATAACACGGTTTTTAATTTCCGTTTCGTTTGCCTTTAATATATCATCTCTCAGCTTTGTCTCGATTGATACTATCTGGTCAATTACGGAATTTACCTTGGTTAATATTTCTTCATCCGTCATTCCCAGGGTAACCTGATTTGAAAGCTGGTATAAACATCCTCTTGCCTCGGTGCCTTCGCCATACATACCTCTTATGGTAAGACCGAGCTTACCCACGGAATTAAGCATATGTCCTATTCTTTTTGTCATGGTAAGGGCGGGAAGGTGCAGCATGGCAGAAATTCTTAAGCCGCTTCCAAGGTTTGTGGGGCAGGCTGTAAGATAGCCTAAGTTTTCATCCTTTGCAAAGCCGAATCTTCCGTCAAGAAGCTTTTCATAATCCGATGCGGTTTTAAGTGCTTCCTTTGTCTGATAACCGG
>JAUNRD010000036.1:0-569 GCA_030535815.1 Clostridia bacterium | reverse complement strand
GAAGGATAACCTGAAGTCTTATGTGATCCTCCTCCATAAGCATTATGGAAACACTTTCGTCCCTGTTAAGCAAAACAGCGGAGGGAAGAGGATTTTTCACCATATCACGGCTGATTAAGTGCTTTTCAAAAAGTGTTAAAAGCTCCTCTCTTGAAACTTCGTTTGATTTTGTAAGGGAAAATTCATCCTTAAAGGAAGCATTGGAATTAAAAAATGTGTCGCTTATTTCGCCTATTAAACGGTTTGCTTCGTCGCTTGTCATTTTCGAAGGAAATTTATAGCTTGATAAATTTCTTGCAAAGCGACAGCGTGTGCTTACAACAACCTCGCTTTTGGGCCCGTTTTCATTGTACCAGCTCATAATTACGCCTCCTCCTTAAGTGTGCGGATTTCGTCCCTTATCTTTGCCGCCTTTTCATATTCTTCAGCTTCTATTGCCTTTTTAAGGGATAACTGAAGCTTTGCTATTTTTTCGTCGGTGGTTTCTTCCTTCGTTGCTTCCTTCTGCGCAACGTGCTTTGATGTACCTTGTGTTCTTAAAAGCATAGATTCAATTACGGAAGCAAAGG
>JAUNRD010000035.1 GCA_030535815.1 Clostridia bacterium | reverse complement strand
TTGTGAAGATATGTTGTATTATATATATTAGCGGAATATCCTTATTACAAAATGCGAGGAAAGGAGCCTTTTCATGTAGCTGGTTGTGTCAGACCTTGACGGAACGATTTTAAAACGCGGCGAGAAAGAGCTTAACAGAAACATTCTTTCAGCCATTGAATACATACTTTCAAATAATGTAACCTTTGCCGTGTCGTCGGGCAGAACCTATGTGGAGCTGAAAAAGTTCTTTGCCCCGTTTGAAAATGATATCTACTTTATGGCAAATGACGGAGCACAGACTATATATAAGGAAGAAACTCTGTCACATTTCCCCCTGAAGGCTGATTTTTCCTCTCCCTCATATGCTCTTCACGGAAAGTATATGACCTACATAAAAACAGGGGACGTACCTTTAACCCGCAGGATATTAAAGGAATATCACAACCACGTAAAGGTGCTGGACGATTCCTTCCCCGACGAGCCGGTATATAAGATTACCGACTATGCAAAGGTAAAGTTTGATGCTCTCCCCCTTGTCTATAAGGACAGGACGATGAATGAATACATTGCAGATGGCGTTGACAAGGGCGTTGCACTAAAACTCCTCTTGGAGCATTTAAAAATTCCGAAAGAAGAATGTTGCTCCTTCGGGGACAACTTTAACGATATACCAATGTTTAACGAGTCCGGCTTAAGTTATGCCGTGGCAAACGCTCTCCCCTCCGTCAAGAAGGCGGCAGACAGGGTTTGCGCAGGGCTCGACACCGAAATTAGAAAATTAATCTGATAAGAAAGGATTGACTCATATGAACTTTACAATCAAAGAAACAGAAAGAAGCGAAAGAATCGGCCGTTTAATTGAAAATCTCTTTAAGAAGATGCCCGAAATTGAGGCTGACCGTGCCGTTCTTTTAACAGAATCCTACAAGCAGACGGAAAACCTTCCTATTATAGAAAGACGTGCAAAAGCATTCTGTCACATTCTCCGTAACATTCCCATCACCATCCGTGACGAGGAATTGATTGTCGGCAGTGCCACAAAGGTTTCAAGAGGATGTCAGACCTTCCCCGAATTTTCTTATCAGTGGCTCTTGGATGAGTTTGACACCGTTGAAACAAGAAGCGCAGACCCCTTTAAGATTTCAGAGGATACAAAGGCACGTCTTCGTGATGCATATTCCTACTGGAAGGGTAAGACTTCATCCGAGCTTGCAGAAGCAACCATGGCAAAGGAAACCTTAACCGCCATGGAGCATAACATCTTCACTCCCGGTAACTACTTCTACAACGGCGTAGGACATGTAACGGTAAACTACGGCGAGGTTCTTGCAATCGGTCTTAAGGGAATTATGGCAAAGGCTGAAAAGGCACTTTCCGAAATGTGCGTTGCCTGTGAAGATTATATAGAAAAGTCAGCTTTCCTCCGTGCAGTAATCGAAAGCTTAAAGGGTGCAATCGAATATTCCAAGCGTTATGCAGTATTGGCACGCGAAATGGCTGACAAGGAAGGCAATTCCGTAAGAAGAAAAGAGCTTATGGATATCGCAGCAGCCTGTGACAGCGCCCTTGAAAACGGTGCTAAGAGCTTCCGTGAAGCTTGCCAGGCATTCTGGTTTGTTCAGCTCCTTATTCAGACAGAGTCCTCCGGTCACTCCATCTCTCCCGGACGTTTCGACCAGTATATGTATCCTTATTATAAGGCTGACATCGAAAAGGGTGCAATCACCCAGGAAGAGGCTCAGGAATTAATCGACTGCGTATGGGTTAAGCTCAATGACTTCACCAAGGTAAGAGACGCCGCAAGCGCAGAAGGCTTTGCCGGCTACAGCTTATTCCAGAACTTAATTGCCGGCGGTCAGACAAAAGAAGGATTGGACGCTACAAACGAGCTTTCCTTTATGACAATATATGCAACAATGCACGTTGCACTTCCCCAGCCTTCCTTCTCGGTTCGAGTATGGAACGGTTCCCCCCACGAATTCTTAATGGCGGCAGCCAAGCTCACAAGACTGGGCTACGGTCTTCCCGCATACTATAACGATGAAGTTATAATCCCCGCCCTGGTTTCCCGCGGTCTTACAATGGAGGATGCAAGAGACTACAACATCATCGGTTGTGTTGAGCCTCAGAAGTCCGGTAAGACAGAGGGCTGGCACGACGCCGCATTCTTCAATATGTGCCGTATTATGGAGCTTACCTTCCACAACGGTATGGATAAGGGTGTTCAGGTTGGCCCCAAAACAGGCGAGGTAACAGAATTCACAACATACGAAGAATTCTTCAATGCTTATAAAAAGCAGATGAGCTATGCAATCCGCCTTATGGTTAATGCGGATAACGCAATTGACGTGGCTCACGCAAAGCGTTGTCCCCTTCCCTTCCTGTCTTCAATGATTGAAGACTGCATAGGCAGAGGTAAATCTGCTCAGGAAGGCGGCGCAGTTTACAACTTCACAGGTCCTCAGGGCTTCGGTATCGCAAATATGGCAGACGCCTGCTATGCAATAAAGAAGCTTGTATTTGAAGAAAAGAAGTTCACACTTGCCGACTTCAAGAACGCTATGGACGATAACTTCGGCGAAGGCGTTTCCGATGAGGATGCAACAAAGATTACAACAGAAATCGTTCGTCAGCTTGTATCCGGCGGTATGGAAATCACAGATAACCAGATTGCCGAAATATTCAAGAAGGCAAAGGGCGCAGGTAACGGAAAGTATGCCGCATTACTTGAGGCAATCGAAGCACTTCCCAAGTTCGGTAACGACATTATGGAGGTTGACGCCATTGCCCGCGAGGTAGCATACACCTATACAAAGCCCCTTGAAAAGTTCAAAAATCCCAGAGGCGGTATGTTCCACGCAGGACTTTACCCCGTATCCGCAAACGTGCCCCTTGGCGCACAGACAGGCGCAACCCCCGACGGAAGAAGAGCTTACACTCCCGTTGCAGACGGTGTATCACCCGTTGCGGGCCGTGACGTTAAGGGCCCCACAGCATCAGCCAACTCCGTTTCAAGACTTGACCACTTTATAGCTTCCAACGGAACACTCTTCAATATGAAGTTCCATCCCTCTGCACTTAAAGGACAGAGCGGTCTTGAAAGCTTCGTTGCACTGGTTCGCGGTTACTTCGATCAGAAGGGCAGCCATATGCAGTTTAACGTAGTAAGCCGTGAAACACTTCTTGATGCTCAGGCACATCCCGAAAACTATAAAAACCTGGTTGTAAGAGTTGCAGGTTATTCCGCACTCTTCACCACTCTTTCAAAATCCTTGCAGGATGACATTATCAAACGTACCGAACAGGGTGGATTTTAATGGATAAATACGATGTAAAAGGAAGAATTTTTGACATTCAGAAATTCTCCGTACACGACGGACCGGGAATCCGCACCATAGTTTTCCTTAAAGGCTGTGCCTTAAGATGTAAATGGTGCTGTAACCCCGAATCCCAGTCATTTGAAATACAGAATATGACTCTCGGCGGAAAAACAAAGGTTGTTGGCAGAGACGTTACCGTCCGCGAGGTTATAGACGAGGTATTAAAGGACAGAATTTATTTCAGACGAAGCGGCGGCGGCCTTACCTTATCCGGTGGTGAAAGCCTTCTTCAGGCTGATTTTGCAGCAGCACTCCTTGCAGCCGCAAAGGAAAACGGGCTTACCACGGCAATTGAGTCCACAGGCTTTGCCCCCTTTTCCACAATTCAGAAAATTCTCCCCCACCTTGACTACTACCTTATGGACATAAAGCATATGAACTCCGAAAAGCATAAGAAGTTCACAACCCAGCCCAACGAGAGGATTTTAGAAAACGCTCCCAAAATTGCAGAGCGTGTAAAATTAACCGTAAGGGTTCCCGTAATCCCCGGCTTTAACGATACTCCCGAAGAAATAAGGGATATCGCCACCTTCGCAAAAACCCTGACGGGCGTTACGGAAATTCACCTTCTCCCCTATCACCGCTTAGGGGCTGACAAATACGCAGGCCTTGGCCGTGAATACGAGCTCAAGGACATCCTGCCTCCCACGGACGAGCATATGGAAATGCTTAAAAGCGTTGCCGAGTCCGCAGGATTAAAATGTCAGATAGGCGGCTGACCTTTATAAGAAAGGAAGATTCCCATGGAAATATTGCACGATAAAGCAAGAATAGTCCAGGAGCTGGTTCCCGGCAAGCAGATAACCCTTGCCCACATCATCGCAAACCCCGATGAAGTTTTATACCAGAAGCTGGGACTTGACACATCAATCGATTACACAAGCAGTGCAATCGGCATACTCACAGTATCCCCTGCCGAAACCGCAATAATCTGCGGCGACATTGCAATAAAGTCCTCCGGTGCGGAGCTTGGCTTTGTTGACCGCTTCTCGGGCTCACTCATAATCACAGGCACCGTTTCCTCCGTTGAGGAATCCCTCCGTGCAATCTGTGCTTACTGCAAAGAAAAGCTTGGCTATACGGTGTGCGAAATAACAAAGACATGATTAAAAGAAAACACAAGCGTCTTTTACTCTTAGGAAGAAGCGAGGCGGGAAAAACCACCCTCACTCAGGCAATAAGAGGACAGACAGTTGATTACGTTAAAACCCAGGCAATCACCATGGACGATATTTTAATCGATACACCCGGCGAATACATACAAACCAAAAACCTGGGAACAGCCATTGCCATCTATTCCTACGAAGCGGATGTAATAGGTCTTCTTTTAAGCGCAACGGAGCCCTATTCCCTTTATCCTCCCTGCATCACCTGTATGACACCGAAAGAGGTAATCGGAATAGTAACCAAGATAGACCACAAAAACGCAAATATAAAAAACGCGGAAAACTGGCTTCGTCTGGCAGGCTGTAAAAAGATATTTTTCGTCAACTCCACCGCAAACCAGGGGATAGACGAGCTTAAGGATTATTTGGGTTGGACAGATAAAACCAACAAATCCACAGAAAAAAAGTAAAAAAACAACATTTTATTGTTGACAAACCAAAGATAATGTGATAATATTATGTTGTCGAATATTCTTTAAGAAGAAGGAGAAATGATTTATGGTAAACGAATACGAAATCAAAAAACAAATTTGCGACATCGGTAAGAGAATCTATGACAAGGGAATGGTTGCTTCCAACGACGGTAACATTTCTGTTAAGATCGGTGAAAACGAATTCCTTTGCACACCCACAGGTGTTTCCAAGGGCTTCATGACACCCGACTATATCTGTAAGGTTGACGGCGACGGTAAGGTAATTTCCGCAACAGGCAATTTCCGTCCCTCCTCCGAAATTAAGATGCATATGAGAGTTTATAAGCAGAGACCTGACGTTAAGGCTGTTGTTCACGCTCATCCCCTTTATGCAACAAGCTTTGCAATCGCAGGTGTTCCGCTTACAGCACCCATCATGCCCGAAGCTGTAATCGCACTTGGCTGCGTTCCGATTGCTGATTACGGTACACCCTCCACAGAGGAAATTCCCGATGCAGTTGAAAAGTACCTTCAGCACTTTGACGCTGTACTCCTTGCAAACCACGGTGCTCTTTCCTTCTCTGACAGCCTTCTTTCTGCTTATCACAAGATGGAATCCGTTGAGTTCTATGCTCAGCTTCTCTATCAGTCAAAGCAGCTCGGCGGTCCTAAGGAGCTTTCCAAGGAACAGGTTAAGAGACTTTACGAAGTTCGCCGTGCATTCGGTATGACAGGTAAGCACCCCGCTGACATCTGCTTAAATGCAAAAGCAGGCGTTCAGAGCTGCCACAACTGCCACCAGGGCGTTGAAGAAGGCGGATGCGCTTCCTCTTGCTCCGATGCAGAGCTTATCGCTCAGATTACAAAGAAAGTAATGGAAAGCCTCGGAAAGTAATTTCCGTTATATAAAGGATGGTTTTATGGACGAGAAGGATTTAAGAAAAATCGTCGATGCCGTAAGGGATAATATAAAATCGCCTTCCTTTAATACAGGTAGTTCTTCTACTTACAAAACAGATAACATAACCTTGAATACTGCAAAGCTTTTAGCCGAAGCCGTTGAAAAGGAAGCAGCAAAGGTTGGTGTGAAGGCGGTAATCGCCATTACAAATTCCGGTGCAAACCCGATTTTGATTCACGCAACCGATGATTCCTTCATCGCAAGCTATGATGTTGCTTTGCAGAAGGCATATACCTCTGTGGCACTTAAGATGCCCACAAGCGCCTTGAAGAGCATGGCCCAGCCGAATCAGCCCTTATACGGAATACAGTTTACAAATGACTGCCGTATCGTGGTGTTCGGCGGCGGCGATCCCTTAAAGATCGGCGATGCTGTTGTAGGAGGCCTGGGCGTTTCCGGCGGAACAGAGGAACTGGATACCTACCTTTCAGCCTACGGTGCTGATTATTTCAAAAATAATCTCGTCTGAGAAGAAAGGAAGGTTACAATGCAAAGCATAACAGATGACTTTGCGAAAAATGCCGAAAAGCTGGCTGAAACGGTTAAAGGCAACACAAAAGTAACCGTTCCTTCCGATAAAAAAGGCGAGTTTATCTACCACCTTATTGAAAACGGCGGTTATCCGGCATCAAGGGCGCAGGCAGAAACAATCTTTCGTGTTTCAAAGAATACAAAAAGCATAAGCGCAGTACTCTTTGCCTGCCACGCAATTACAAACGCAACACCCAAATTTATCATCTACGATTCCTTTAATGGCGACAGTCTCTTGGAGAAGGAACTTCCCTTCCCTGCGATCGGCGTCATTGAAGGCGACATAATAAAACAAAATAAATCTGAGAGGAGAATAGCTATGGATATTAACCAGGACAAAATTCAGGCTATTGTTCAGCAGGTTCTTTCCGAAATGAATCAGTCAGCTGCACCCAAGGCAAGTGCTCCTAAGGCAGCAGGCCCCATTCCGAAAACAAGCCGCGCAGCAATGCTCACAAAGCTTGAAAACTACGAAATCAAGGAATTCCCCATCCCCGAGCTTGGCGATGACGACATCCTTGTTAAGGTAGAAGGCTGCGGTGTCTGCGGAACAGATGCTCATGAATTCAAGAGAGACCCCTTCGGTCTTATCCCCGTTGTACTCGGTCACGAGGGAACAGGTGAGATCGTAAAGATGGGTAAAAATGTCAAGAAAGACAGCGCAGGAAAGCCCCTCGCAGTAGGCGACAAGGTTGTAACCTGTATGATTTTCAAAGACAACCCCGACATCACAATGTTTGACTTAAATAAGCAGAATGTAGGCGGTGCAGACGTTTACGGACTTCTTCCCGACGATGACATTCACTTAAACGGATGGTTTGCTGATTACATAGTAGTAAGAGGCGGTTCTACCGTATTTAACGTAAGCGACCTTGACTTAGATTCAAGAATCTTAATCGAACCCTGTGCAGTTTTAATCCACGCAGTTGAGCGTGCTAAGACAACAGGTATTCTTCGTTTCAACAGCCGTGTTGCAGTTCAGGGCTGCGGACCTATCGGTCTTATATGTATAGCAATTCTCCGTACAATGGGTATTGAGAATATCACTGCTATTGACGGCGAGGACAAGAGACTCGACTTTGCTAAGGAAATGGGTGCAACCGGCACAGTTAACTTCAAAAACCACAAGGGTGTTGAAGAACTTGCAAAGGGTGTTGAAAATGCATTCGGCGGCTATCTTGCTGACTTTGCATTCCAGTGCACAGGCTCCCCCATTGCTCACGCAAACATCTATAAGTTCATAAGAAACGGCGGCGGTCTTTGCGAGCTCGGCTTCTTCATCAACGGCGGAGACGCAACAATCAACCCCCATTTCGATATTTGCTCAAAGGAAATCACAACAGTTGGTTCTTGGGTATACACACTTCGTGACTACGCAACAACCTTTGATTTCTTAAAGAGAGCTAAGGGAATCGGTCTTCCGATTGGAAAGCTTATCACACATAAGTTCCCCCTTTCCGAAATCAACGAAGCTCACAAGACAAATCTTGCAATGAGCGGACTTAAAATCGCAATCATTAATGAATAATAAATAAAAAAAGAAATTAATTTTTAGGAGGATATCAAAATGGCAAAAGAAGCATTAGGTATGATTGAAACAAGAGGTTTAACCGCAGCTGTTGAAGCAGCAGATGCAATGGTTAAGGCTGCCGAGGTTGTATTAATCGGCACAGAAAAGATCGGTTCCGGTCTTGTAAGCGTTATGGTTAGAGGCGATGTAGGTGCTGTTAAGGCTGCTACAGAAGCAGGAAGCGCTGCTGCATCCAGACTTGGTGAGCTCATCGCTGTACACGTAATTCCCAGACCCCACGAAGACGTTGAAAAGATCCTTCCCAAGTTCTGATTTATTACCTTTTAACGAAAGGCGGTAAATAACATGGCTGAAGAAAAGAAAACTGCTCCGAAGAAGGCGGCTCCCAAGGCTGCTTCTCCCGCAGCACCCAAGGCTGAGCCCGCAAAGGCAGAGGCCGAAGTTAAAGCCGTAGCAGAAGCTCCGGTAAAGAAAGAAGTAATTAAAGTTAAGGAGGAAAAGAAAATGTCACTCGAAGCTTTAGGTATCATCGAAACAAGAGGTTTAGTTGCAGCAATCGAAGCTGCTGACGCAATGCTCAAGGCTGCTAACGTTCAGTTAGTTGGCACAGAGAAGATCGGTTCCGGTCTTGTAAGCGTTATGGTTAGAGGTGACGTAGGCGCTGTTAAGTCTGCTGTAGAAGCAGGCCAGACCAATGCTTCCAAGCTTGGTGAAATCATCGCTACTCACGTTATTCCCAGACCTCACTCAGACGTTGAAAAGATTATTCCCGTACTTAAGTAATTTTTTCAAAAAATCATTTTTTCCAAGAAAGGATGCTCTATTATGATTATTGCAAAAGTAGTCGGAAGCATCGTATCCACAAGAAAAAATGACAATCTGGTCGGAAGCAAATTCATGGTGGTTGAGCCTGCCTTAGGCAAGGCTCAACCATCCGAACGCTTTGTTGCAGTCGATAACGTAGGTTGTGGTATCGGTGAAACAGTTTTAATTGCAACAGGCAGCGCAGCAAGAATCGGCTGCGGAAAGGAATCAAGTCCCATTGATGCGGCAATCGTCGGCATCGTGGACTCCGGCACAGAATTGGAGTTTTAATCAATGGATATTACAAAATTAAAAGAAATACTCAAGGATAGCGGTGTAGCCGGTGCCGGCGGTGCCGGTTTCCCCACTTACGCTAAAATGAGCGAAAAGGCAGAATACGTTATTTTGAACTGCGCTGAATGCGAGCCTCTGCTTCGCGTTCACAGACAGATTATTGCTACATACGCAGAAGAAATAATGAAAGCACTCTCACTGGTTTGCGAGGTGCTTGGTGCCAAAGAATTTATCGTGGCGGTTAAGGGGGCATACAAAAACGCCGTTGATGCTGTTAACCGTGTACTTCCCGACCACGAAAAAGGCAGACTTCATCTGCTGAAAGAAATTTATCCCGCAGGTGACGAGGTAATCCTCGTTTACGACACTATTAAAAGAGTCGTTCCTGCCGGCGGCCTTCCCCTTGATGTGGGTGCTGCCGTAATAAACGTAGAAACCGCCCTTAATATTTACCGTGCGGTTTTCGAAGGAAAAAGCGTAACCCATAAATATATAACCGTTACGGGCGAAGTAAAAAATCCCAAAACGGTTTTAGCGCCTATCGGTACGTCCTTTTCTGATTTGATTGCACTTTGCGGTGGTAAGACCACAGAAGATACTGCAATTATTCACGGAGGACCTATGACCGGAAGACTCACCGATGAATCCGGCACTGTTACAAAGACAAGCAATGCCATCATCGTACTTCCGAAAAATCATCATATCGTAGGCACAAGGACTCAGAAAGTTACCATAAGTGTAACAAGGGCAATGGGCACTTGCTGTCAGTGCAGAACCTGCACCGACCTTTGCTCAAGAAACTTACTCAATCACCCGATAGACCCTGCAGCTTTTATGCGCTGCATTTCAAGCGGTAATACGGATGTTCCCGCACTGGTTAACACCCTTTACTGCTCAGGCTGCGGTCTTTGTGAGATGTATTCCTGCCCTCAGGGCTTAAGCCCCGCCGCACTTATCGGAATATATAAATCCAAGCTCCGTAAAAACGGACTTAAACCCGATCCCCTTCCCGCACCTTCTGATGCCAAGGAAGAAAGAGACGGAAGACTTGTTCCCATGTCACGTCTTATAAGCCGTCTTGACATAGTAAAATACGATCACGATGCGCCCCTTGACGAGACTGAAATAAAGACAGCAAAAGTAAAAATATCTTTAGCCCAAAGTATCGGCGCACCCCCGGTGGTTGCCGTTAAGAAGGGCGATACGGTTAAGGTCGGCGACGTAATTGCCGCAGCGGCAGAAAATGCACTTTCCCTTCCCATCCACTCTTCCGTAAACGGAACTGTAACGGATGTGACGGAAAAGAGCGTTACCGTAAAATTAAACTGAAAGGAAGCACATTATGCCAAAAGCAATCGGAATGGTGGAGTACTTTAACGTAACCACCGGCGTACAGGCAGCAGACATTATGTCAAAAACTGCGGAAGTTGAAATCATCACGGCTATGACGGTCTGCCCCGGCAAGTATATTGTAATAGTA
The DNA here is from genome assembly GCA_030535815.1 of Clostridia bacterium. GTDB lineage: Bacteria > Bacillota > Clostridia > CAKSNL01 > HGM11501 > HGM11501. The sequence continues at coordinate 555 of JAUNRD010000035.1, read as the reverse complement.
AGCGGTGCGCTGAGTGCTGTAAAAGCAGCGGTAGATGCCGCAAAAACACACTTTCCGGCAAAGCTTGTTGACAGCTTCATACTGGGAAATCCCCACGAGGACATTTTCCCCGCTATGTACGGATCGTCCGATCCCGGCGAGGTATCCGCCCTCGGTATACTTGAAACATTTACTGCGTCCTCTATCATAGTTGCCGCAGATATTGCCGCAAAAACAGCCATTGTAAAGCTTATTGAGCTTAGAATTGCAAAAGGTATGAGCGGTAAGAGCTATATGTTCATAACGGGCGAGGTTGCTGCAGTCGAAGCGGCAATCGAAAAAGCAAAACAGGCAATAAAAGAAGAAGGCACTTACCTTGACAGTGCAGTTATTGCCCGTCCCACAAAAGATATTTGGAAATCAATTCTTTAAGGCGAGGGGAGTCTAACCCCACAAGGCCTAAAAACATAAATTTTGCATAATACTGCAGAAAATTCTGCAAATATACGTCAGTATTATTTTTGAATTTTCTTTGTCTTATATCAAAATTTCCTATTTTTAAACTCTGCGACCTTA
>JAUNRD010000368.1 GCA_030535815.1 Clostridia bacterium | reverse complement strand
TGGTGGCTTCTGCTGAAAGAATTCTCGAAATTGAAAATCTTCCCGATGAGCCGGAAGAAAGCTGTGACATAAAAGAAGTTGAAGAACTTAAACTTTCCGATGTTACTTTTACATACGGCAGAGAACAGCTTTTCAAAAACGTAAATCTTTCTGTTAAAAAAGGAGAGGTTACCGCCATTCAAGGACATTCCGGAATCGGTAAAAGTACAATACTTTTACTGCTTTTGGGAATATATAAGCCTGTATCAGGCAAGGTATTGCTGAAAGATAAGAATATCGAAATTGAAGCAGGAAGAGGAACGAGAAAATTTTTCTCTTTTGTTCCTCAGGGAAATTTGCTTTTCTCAGGCACAATTTTTGAAAATCTTTTGTTTTCAAAAGAAGAGGCAAATGACGATACGATAAAAGAAGCTTTAAGGATTTCCGGCTGTGATGAATTTATAAATCAGCTGCCGGATGGACTTGATACAAAAATAGGTGAGGGCGGATTCGGACTTTCCGAAGGACAGCAACAGCGTATTGCCATCGCAAGAGCACTTTTGTCGGATGCTGAAATTTTACTGCTTGATGAAGCGACAAGCGCACTTGACGAAAAGACAGAAAAAGAGGTTATTGAAAATTTAAGAGAAATAAATAAAACCTGTATACTCATTACACACAGAAAATCCCCGCTATCTATTTGTGACAGTGCATACATTTTAGATGAAGCGGGATTGAATAAAGTAAAATAACATTCTGAATATAAAGAAAGAAGGGGTAAAAATGAAGACATTTAACGAAAAATTCAACGCAGTATTAAAAAACGAGCCCGATAATTATCTTCTTCCGTTCCTTTGGGTACACAATGAGGATGATGAGCTATTAAAAAGAGAAATTCATAAGGTTTATGAGTCGGGAATCAGAGCTGTTTGCGTAGAATCCAGAACTCACGAGGAGTTCGGCAAGGATGACTGGTGGAGTGATATGCAGCTTATCTTCGATGAGTGCGAAAAATTAGGTATGGAAGTATGGCTTCTTGACGATAAGCATTTCCCGACAGGCTTTGCTGTGGATCAGGCATCTGCTCCCGAAAATGCACATCTTGTAAAAAGAAGATTCACCGAGCTTCACACCGATGTGGTAGGCCCCATCAAGAATGCTAACCTCATTATTGATACAAAGCTTCCTGAAAATCCCGACATCGTAAAAATAGTTGCATATAAAAGAAATAGTATAGAATTTGAATATTCATCAGAATGCATTGACCTTACCGATAAGTATGAAGACGGACTTATAAAAAATACGGATCTTCCCGAGGGCATCTGGTCTGTATTTACATTATATACATATCCGGTTCCCGAAGAAAGACATATTGATACCTTAAACCCCGAGGCTTGTGATATATTAGTTAATGCTGTTTATGAGCCGATGTACGAACATTTTTCAAAGTATTTCGGAAATATCTTCAGGGGCTTCTTTTCTGATGAGCCTTATATAGCACGTTGCACATTACCGACAGAAGGCGAAACGAGCTTTAACGGTGCGCTTCCCTGTAATCATCTTGTGTTTGAAAGACTTATTGAAAGATTCGGTGACGACGCACTTTGCAAGCTTCCTTCTCTTCTTTACAATATAGAAGGAGTTTCTCCGGAATTCAGAGTTGCTTATATGGATATTGTATCAACTCTTTATGCGGAAAGCTTTTGTCAGAAGCTTGGCGACTGGTCGAGAGCACACGGTGTTGAATATATCGGTCACGTAATAGAAGATAACAGCCGTGATACAAAATTCGCATCAGGTGCTCACTTCTTCCGTTCAATGGACGGACAGGATATGGGCGGTATTGACGTAGTATTAAACGAAATACTTCCCGGTTTCCAGGATTGTAAAGCAACAATCTGCCACGGAATTCAGTATGCCGATCACGAATTTTTCCATTACGAGCTTGCAAAGCTTGCATCCAGCCACAGCCACATTCAGAAGGATGTTAAAAAGGGAAGAGCTATGTGCGAAATGTACGGCGCATTCGGATGGGCAGAAGGTCTTAAAATGATGAAGTGGCTTTCTGACCATATGCTTGTACGTGGAATTAACTACTTCGTTCCTCACGCTTTTTCAGGCATCAGCCCGGATTACGATTGCCCTCCTCATTTCTATGAGGGAGGAACTTATTCGCAGTTCAAGGATTTTAAGTCTTTAATGGAATATTCAAACCGCGTAAGCACTCTTCTTACAGACGGTGACCACAAGTGTAAGGTTGCTCTCTATTACAGAGCAGAAGGCGAATGGTCCGGCGGAAGAAACGGCCATGAAAAGAAATATGCAAAGATTCTTACAGACAATCAGATAGATTTTGATATAATCCCTCTTGATTATCTTCTTAATGCTGCGGTTGAGGACGGAAGCATCGTTCTTTGTGACGAAAAATACCCCTGCCTTGTAGTGCCGAACAGCGAATATCTTCCTGTAAAGGCATTAAGACGCTTTG
>JAUNRD010000367.1 GCA_030535815.1 Clostridia bacterium | reverse complement strand
TTTCTTCCGTTTCTTCCATTGAATCCAGGATGCTGTATAGAATATTTGCACTCTCAAGGGTTTCTTTATCGTCCTTCCCCAGAAGCTTTTCAAACAATTCTTTTGCTTTAGAAAGCAGTTCCTTTGCTTCCCCGTATACTCCGCTATAGTACAAAAATACTCCGCGCAGTTTCAATGCTTCCGCATAAAGCAGATCGTCCTTATTCTTGCCCGCGAAGGATATAAAATGCTCAAATACTGAAAAATCTATACTGTAAAAGGTTTCTTTAATAAAACGATACAGTATATTTTTTATATTCTCGCAATAAAATGTACGCACCATTTCTCTGTCATCTGACATAAGCTCAGCACCACGGATAAGCCCGGAAATACGCTCAGCATAATCAGGTGATGTAAAATCCATTTTCCGCACATCCTCACGATAAGTATCAATAAGAAGATTCGCCGCATCAGACCGGATTTTACCGGGGCAGCTTTCCATCATAACTTCGGAAAATATACGGTTTGTGCGGTATATTCCATTTCCTGTATCTTCTATAAACGAAAGCTTTTTTACATTTTCATAAACAGTTTCGCTGAATCTTGAAATAATTTTAAAAACCAGATCGTCGTTCCACCTGTAAATCGCAGACAAAAGATAGCACACCCTCATAGTGGTGTCATCCATATTCTGCACCAGTCTGTCAAACATCTCTTCGGTGTTTCTTCCGAACATGGAAATTTCAGGTTCTTCTCCCCGTCCCTTTATAATATCAAGCTGTTTTTTACATAAGGAAAGGAAAAACGGATTTCCGTCAGTAAGTTCGTGAATTTCCTTCCTCAGCCCGGGATTTTCAAAACCGACAAGTTCAAGGTACTCATCGCTTTCGGAAAAAGTGAATTTCGGAACTTCTGTCTGCTCCATTTTTTCTTTCCACATTTTGTCGTATTTTTCCCATTTCAGGCTTTCTCTTCCGCCTATAACCCAGAAAATGCCGGGAATTTCTTTAAGTATTCCATTATTGCCCCTTAACCACTTATCTGCACTGAGCGGATTTCCTTCGGAGGAAACTTCACTTACAAGATTTTCATAAACATCCAGAAACACAACTAAAGGAGCTTTATCCTTTTCAACCTGTTCTTTAATATCCTCTGTAAAAAACACCGGCAGATTTTGATAAAGCTCATCAATATCCATAGCTTCTATTTTTTCGCGGAGCTCCCTGTTCGACTTGATGAAAGCATCCTTATCTTCAACTGCTATCATCAGTGCATCGCTGAGCAGTCCGGCAGTATCCCCTAAAAAGCTGCCTATTATCGGAATAATCTTCAGCCACTTTTTTCCTTTTTTACTGAAGTCTATTTTTGCAGCATTGTTGCTCGCCTTCTGTATATAGCAGTTATATGCCAGCTTAAATGACGGAAATTTATATTTGCACTTTTTAAAAAGTTCTTCTGCCAGTTTCTTTATCAAAGTGATGCAGTCAGTTCTTTCCCGCATTGAAATTTCAATATATCTCGTTTTCCCGTCTCCCAAAACTTTAAGCTTTTCTTTTAATTCATCTAACAGCCAGCTTTTACCTATTCCCCCAATGCCGTAATATGTCAGTGCATAAAATTTTTCTTTATCCTGTGGTTTTTCCAGAAACTCAAGATATTTTCCCTCAAATTCTTCTATCAGTTTCTCCCTTCCGACAAAGTTTTCATGCTTCATTTTATTTCCCCCTCGTATCGAAAAATCGCTAACCGTACCAATTAACAAATTCAGTATATCACATAAATATATCTTTTTCAATAACAAAAAAAGACCACCCGATGGGTGGTCTTTAAGTTTAATTACTTAAGCATGGAAGCAATTTCGTCTGCGAAATTGTCTTCTCTCTTTTCAATACCTTCGCCCTTTTCGTAACGAACGAACTTAAGAACCTTAGCGCCTGCAACAGTTGTGTCGATGTACTTAGCAACTGTGATATCCTCGTCCATAATGTAAGCCTGATCAAGAAGACAAACTTCGCTGAAGAACTTACGGATTCTACCCTGAACCATCTTTTCAGCGATTGCTTCGGGCTTACCTTCGTTCATAGCCTGAGTCTTTAATACTTCCTGCTCGTGAGCTACAACTTCAGCGGGAACGTCAGCCTGAGCGATGTACTTGGGAGCATACATAGCGATGTGCATGCAAAGGTTTTTACCCATAGCTGTAACATCATCGCTTGCAGGTGCATCGATTAATGTCATAACACCGATTCTGCCGTTGTCGTGATTGTAAGTAGCGATTACTCCTTCCATTCTTTCGAAACGACGGATGGTCATATTTTCGCCGATAACAGCGATTTTGTTTGTAAGGGCATCCTGCACTGTGCCGCCTTCGGGATATGCCTTTGTGAGAAGGTCGGAAACATCAGCGGGGTTTTCCTTTGCAACAACCAGAGCTACGTTGACAACGAAAGCCTGGAAGTCTGGATTCTTAGCAACGTCGTGAGTTTCAGCATTT
>JAUNRD010000366.1 GCA_030535815.1 Clostridia bacterium | reverse complement strand
TAGCAGAGGCTTATAGCCTCAGTGCAAACCACCCGTTTGACGGGTGGTTATGATTCGTTAGTTTTTCTTGAAATCTTCTTTGCTGTACAATGTTACATTATGTTGCTTTAAGATTTCAACGCCCTTTTTACCATCTTCAAATCTGAATACAGCATAGGCTTCTTCTCCGGAAACCGCAGTGAATGCATACATATATTCGATGTTGATGTTTTCGTTATCAAGGATTTCGAGTATTGCAGATAAACTTCCTACTTCGTGCTTGATCATAGCAACCGTTACTTCTGTTATAGAAACTATGACATCATTTGCCTTTAAGATGTCGTAGCCCTTCTGATAGTCGCTTACAACCATTCTTAAGATACCGAAATCTGCTGTATCAGCTATTGACATTGCATCTATATCTATTTGCTCTTTTGTAAGAAGTTCTGTAATCTTAGCAAGAGAACCTTTTTTGTTTTCCAAAAATACTGAAAGCTGTTTCATAAACTTATCCTCCTATCAATGAAGTTTTCTCTTATCGATAACTCTTACCGCTTTTCCTTCGCTGCGGGCGATTGTTTTGGGGCTCACAAGATGAACCTTGGGACCTATACCGAGCATATCGCGGAGAGCTGATTCGAGCTGTTTTTCCTTCTGGGTTATTGCTTTAACCGTGTCGTCAAAATGTTCGGGGGAAATCTCAACGTTAACATCAATGGTATCTGTATTGTTTACACGGTCAACAACAATCTGATAGTTGGGGGAGTAACCCTCTTTGATGAGAACGGTTTCAATCTGAGATGGGAATACGTTTACGCCTCTTATTATCAGCATATCGTCGCTTCTTCCGGAGGGCTTGAGCATCTTGATGTGAGTTCTTCCGCATGAGCAGGGCTTTCTGCTCAATACACAGATGTCTCTTGTTCTGTAGCGGATAACAGGGAAAGCTTCCTTGTCAAGGCAGGTGAATACAAGCTCACCGGGAGTACCTTCAGGAAGAACTTCGCCGGTATCGGGATCAATTATTTCAGGAAGGAAGTGGTCTTCGTTTATATGCATACCGGTCTGTTCTGCACATTCGAAGGATACGCCGGGACCGCTGATTTCGGTAAGTCCGTAAATATCATATGCCTTTATTCCGAGAGATTTTTCGATATCTCTTCGCATTTCTTCCGTCCAGGGCTCAGCACCGAATATACCTGCTTTAAGGAAATTGTCCTCAGGCTTGATACCCATTTCCTTCATTGTTTCGCCGATGTATGCGGCATAGGAAGGGGTACAGCAGATGATGGAAGACTTAAGATCCATCATAAACTGAATCTGACGCTCTGTGTTACCGGAAGACATAGGTACTGTAAGACAGCCGACTTTATGTGAGCCACCGTTAAGACCTGGACCGCCTGTAAATAAGCCGTAGCCATAGGCAACCTGACACACGTCTTCTTTTGTTCCGCCTGCAGCAACGATTGCACGGGCACAACAATCCTCCCAGAGGTTTATGTCATTTTGTGTATAGTATGCGATTACTCTTTTTCCGGTTGTACCGGAAGTTGACTGGATTCTTACACATTCCGAAAGCGGAACTGCAAGCATTCCGTATGGATAGGTCTCTCTTAAATCGCCTTTGGTTATAAAGGGGAGTTTGTGTAAATCTTCTATACCGTGAATATCTTCGGGCTTAACGCCTTTTTCATCCATGAGATTGCGGTAATAAGGTACATTTTCGTAAACGTGTTTGATTTGTTTGACGAGTTTTTCTGATTGAAGCGCTTTTATGTCTTCTACAGGCATCGTTTCAATCTCTTTCTGATAGAAATTCATATTTATGCACACTCCTTAAATGTATTTAATTACATAGTATAAAATCATTTTTCATTTTTGTCAATATTTTTTTCTTTTCTGTATACGCTTGGAGAGGTTCCGAATTCTTTTTTGAATTCTTTTGAGAAATAGAATTGGTCATAGTATCCGGTTTCGATAGCTATATCTGTTATGGGCATATCAGTATTGAGCAACAAAGATGTTGCGTGTGAAATTCTGCATTTGCGTATATATTGTTTAGGGGATTCATGGAGATAATGAGCGAATAATTTATAAACACCTGATTCTGATATATTAGCTGCTTTAGCAAGATCTGAAGTGGTGAAATTCTGTGAATAATTATTCTCAATATATGAAATGAGAGGTATGAGCTTCCGGGGGATTTTGGTTTCATTGCGTTTGATTGTATTTTCAACACAGTGTATGATATAGTTTTCCAAAGCTTTTTTTAAGAATCGTTTTTCTGAAAATTCAGAAAACTTCAGAGAAAAATATTTTTTTACATAAACTGAAAAATTGTCATCAAAAAGTTTTGTTATAATTTTATTTTCTGCGGGCAGTGCGAATTCCTGATCCTGCACATAATAAGAAAAAACGGAAAATGTGGTATGGAAAGCTGTTTGTTCCGGAAAAGATACCTTTGTAAATGGGGGGATGATAATAGCATCTTCATTTACAAGCC
>JAUNRD010000034.1:10192-11182 GCA_030535815.1 Clostridia bacterium | reverse complement strand
AAATATTGCAACTACAATATAGTTTGCATAATTTTTCCATTCGATTTTTTTCATCATACCTTCTCCCTCCTTTTCTTACCCATAAGTCCCGAAGGTCTTACAAGAAGGATTACAATAAGAATCAAAAACTCAATTGCATCGGTATAGGGTGCAATTGCGGGAATTTTAAATGAAATTGCCTCAACAACACCAAGCAGAATACCGCCAAGCATTGCGCCGGGGATTGAACCGATACCGCCGATTACCGCCGCAGTAAATGCCTTGATACCGGGCATTGCACCCAATGTATTTGAAAGGCTTGGTGATTTCATAAGCATGAAAAAGCCCGCAAATGCCGCAAGAGCAGAACCGATTGCAAAAGTTATTGTGATAATTCCGTTTACATTTATACCCATAAGCTGTGCTGCGCCCTTGTCCTCTGACACCGCAATCATAGCTCGTCCCGTTTTAGTATACTTTACAAAAAGAGTAAGTATTGTCATTATTGCAAAACAGCAAACAAGAGTTACAACTGTATAAACCGGAATTTTAAGTCCTCCGAACTCAAAATTTCCGAGGTTTGCAATAATTACCATTTTCGGAGCAGAACCGAAAATCATCTGCGCTGTGCTCTGAAGAAGATAGCTTACACCGATTGCCGTAATCAAAACCGCAAGAGGTGATGCTCCACGCAAAGGTTTATATGCAATCTTTTCAACGGTTACGCCCAGTAAAACGCAGAAAACGACAGCGCCGATAAGCCCTATTATAGGATTACCGAAACCTGCCAGAGAAAGATATATAAGATATCCGCCCACCATAATGATATCACCGTGAGCAAAGTTAAGCATTTTTGCAATACCGTAAACCATGGTATAGCCAAGGGCTATCATGGCATAGGTACTGCCAACGCTTAAGCCGTTTATCAAAGTTTCTAAAAATTCCATACTATTTTCCCTACACTCTTTTTAAGCCAATTTGCCGGTGCAAAATTTGCACCGGCAAAAGCTT
>JAUNRD010000034.1:0-10182 GCA_030535815.1 Clostridia bacterium | reverse complement strand
TTACTTCTTCAGTAGCTTCTTCAGTTGTTGCAGCAGCGTCAGCAGCCTTGATTACATACTTAACAGCGCCCTTTTCAACATAGCCTGTTTCAGCCCATGTGATGTTGTCGCCTGTTACACCGGAATATGTAAAGCCGCTGTTGAACTTAGCCTTTAAGAGCTCGCAAAGGTCGCTTGCAGAAATTGTTACAGGAATGGGAGTTCCTTCTGCGATGATTTCAGACATTGCATTGTAGATAGCGTATACGCAGTCATATGCGGATGCACCGAACTGATTAAGGGTGTCAGCTCCGAACTTTTCTGTGTACTTAGCAATGAAATCAGCAGCAGCGCCTTCAGTTGCCTTGGAGTTGAAGTGAGAAAGCATTGTTACTTCCTGGGGAATAGCTGTGATGTCAAAGCCTTCTGCAGATTCGATACCGTCGAAGCCGTCGCATCCGTAGTAAACTGTGTTTGCAGCAACCTGATCCTTTGCCTGAGTCATGAAGATAGAAGCAGGTGTGTAGTAGATGGGCATAAAGATGAATGTGCAATCCTTAAGTGTGCTGATCTGTGCGGAGAAGTCAGTTGCGTTTGCATCGGTGAATACAGCTTCAACTGTTGTGATGGATTCATCTAAGTTTGCCTTGAACTGTTCGAAAATACCGTTTGAATACGGATCGTCTGACTTGTAGAAGATACCGATTGTCTGGCCTGCATAATTTTCGTTTACGTAGTCAGCTGCAACAGCACCCTGGTTACCGTCAGCGAAGCACATCTGATATCCGTTTGCATTCTTGGGAATGTCGTCGCCGGATGCAGAGGGTGTTAAGAAGAACACATTATCTTCTAAAGAAAGGTTGGAAAATTCCATACCGGGAGCAGTTGTAACAGTACCTAATGATACCTGCATTCCTGCTTCAAGCATTGCGGAATAGTTTGTGGAAACCTTTGTAGCATCGTGTGTATCGTCTGTTGCGATGAACTTGAATGTGATGCCGTTAAGGCCGCCTGCCGCATTGATTTCGTCAATAGCCATCTGAGCGGAGTTCTGAACTGCAACACCGTAAACTGCAGCACCGCCTGTCAAAGGACCGGATACGCCGATTACATACTCTGTGTTTGCTTCTGTGTAGCTCTTTTTACCGCAGCCTGCAAGTGCGAACACCATGCAAAGTGCAAGTGCTACTGCCAATACTTTTTTGAACATTTTAATTACCTCTTTTCTAAAATCAAATTATCCGTCGGATAATTTTTATTTACCCTATATTTTATCACAATAAAGCGCTTCTTTTAAATTGTAATTTTGCTGAAATTATCCGCTGTTACTACGCCAGTTTTTTAACATATTCAACAAATTATCCAATGATTTCAAATATCCTTCCGGAAAGAAGCACAGCTTCCTGCACCATTGCGGTTCCAGACGGGAATAATATGGTGTTGGTTGTGCCCTTTATGATGCCGGCATCGTTAAGCGTTGCCATAGCTACAACAGCCCAGGACGATACCTTATCACGGTCTGCATATACTTTATCAACGGAAGACTTCTTTTCAATTAATGTTACGCCTTTTTCCTTTTCAACAAATTCAATGGCACGAAGGAACATTACTGCAATTTCTTCCCTTGTCACAAAGCTTCCCGGGGTATAGAGGTTATCGCCTCTTCCGGAAACTATCCCTGCCGCCTTCGCCTTTGATACTGAAGCCGAGTGGGTGTCATCGAAATTTTCCTCCGATAAGGGAAGCTCCTGTCCCACCGCTTTTTCCGTAAGGGCTACAATAAGCTCTGCAAATTCCGCCCTTGTGATACGGCTCTTATATCCGCAAGTTAAGCTTTCGGGAACTATTCCCGCTTCCTTTGCCTTATTAAATTCTTTTTCTGCCCAGATGTCGGGCTTATCAATCAGCTTCTGGCACTCTCTCCAGGTCCAGCCATCGGACCAGAGGAAGCTTTCGCTGTGATGATGAAAACCTCCGCAGTAGCAGGAATAAGGCGTGGGCAAATCGCCCTTATGCACGGTGTCAACTCTTCCTTCTTCGTTAAAGCCCCGATAATAGGTTACGCTTTCGGGGATTACAAGCTTTTTAATGTTGGTGTTTTCCTGCATATCCCTTATTTCCTTAACGGTGCCGGAAAGGTTTACAACCTCCAGCGTGTCAGACCGGGAAATAGCACCGGGCTCAATAATTTCCGTTCCTTCATTTATATTAAGCTCGGAAAGAGTGGTATATTCAAAGGAATATTCGCCTATTACTTTAACTGATTCGGGAACCGTGTACGCCTTAACCTTCTTTCCCGAAGGGAATGCAATAAGCTTTGTCATATCCTTTGAAAACAAAACTCCGTCAACGCTTGTAAAATTTTGATTATTTTCATCAACTGTGATTTTTTCAAGGGTGTGAAGCTTATTTGAAAACGCCTTGTAATCAATTTCTTCCACGGTCGATGGCAGATGAAGCTCTGTCACGGGACAATGGGAAAAGGCATCGTGTCCGATTTTTTTAACCCCTTCGGGAATGTTTATTTTGGAGATGGCAGATTCCCTGAATGCCCTGCCGCCGATTATTTCAAGCCCCTCGGGAAGAGTAAGCTCCGTTAAGGATTTGCAATAATAAAAAGCATCGCTGCCAATTTCCTTTAAAGTGGAAGGAAGGGTTACTTTCGAAAGATCCCGGAACTGCTGGAAAATATCGTGATCCAAGCTTGTAATTCCCTCGCCGACGATGACCTCACGCACACGCCAGGAATTAGATATATATTCGGCATATTCAGCATCCGTAAAGCCTTTTCCTGTTTCATAATCGCGGTGCTGTGTTGCTTCGCCCGTGCCTTCTATGGTTAAAATGCCGGTCTTACTGCTGTAATGATAGGTAGCGTTTTCGCCGAACCAACCCGACTTTTCCCAGTCGCCGTAAGATTCTTTTGCGCTCACATAAGTAAAGAGCATAAGTATAGTTAATAAAAGCGACAATATTTTCTTCATAATACTCCTCCTTTTTAAATAATATAAATTACCGTAGGGCTTGCCGGAAACGGAGCGTCGGAAACCGCCGCCCCCTACATTTTTATATCATATATTATATCATTTCCCTCCCATAAACGCAAGACTTGACATTCAGCCCGCTTTATGCTATTATACCTTTGCGGTATGGCTTGTGTTTCAGGTCGTATTGCCTACTAAGCCGATGAGCCAATAAATGAACGCGCCTAAAACAAGTAAAAATGGCCGTTTTTCTGCGTTGTCGGACTTGAAATACACCTGTATTCCTACGTCCTTACGCCTTGAAAAACAACTATTTTTTTCTCGTTTTAGGTTCGAAGAATTTTCGGCACTGGATTTTTTCGTTAATGCAAGACAAAAACGGAGCTAATGCTGTCGCATTAGCGAGTATTTTAACAAAGCAGTAGCGGAAAAAGACGGGCCCAAAACGGGTTCGTTTACTGACTCATCGGCTTAATTAACTGACTGTAAAGCCAAAGCTACGCAGGAAGGCGAGAAAAATAAGAATTATTCTCCCTTTGCGTTTTGCGAAGGGATTTTTTAATATCTGAAAGGAGATTTTTTATGAATTTTTTAGAAAAATATAAAGAGGATTTCCGTCCCTATGACGAGATGGAAAAGGACTTCATCGATGATGATTTAATATGGGAAAAGTTAAACGCCCACGAAAACCCCACAAAGGAAGAGGTTCGTGCCGTCCTCAAAAAGGCAGAAGAGTGCGTAAGACTTGAGCCTGACGAAATGGCAATTTTAATTCAGAACAAGGATCCTGAAACAATTGAGGAAATGTTTGCCCTTGCAAAAACCCTTAAGGAAGAGGTTTACGGCGACAGAATCGTATTTTTCGCACCCCTTTACTTAAGCGACGAATGTGCAAACAACTGCACCTACTGCGGTTTCCGTTCATCCAACACAGCAATGCACAGAAAAACCCTTACAATGGATGAAATTGAAGAAGAAGTCAAGATTATGATTGACGAGGGACAAAAGCGTACCATTCTGGTTTACGGCGAATCCCCCCACACCGAGGTTTCCTATATGGTGGACAGCATCAAAAAGGTTTATGCCACCAAAACTAAAAACGGCGAAATCCGCCGTGCCAACATCAATGCCGCTCCCTTAAGGGTTGAGGAGCTCAAAAAGCTTAAGGAAGTGGGAATCGGCACCTTCCAGGTGTTCCAGGAAACCTATCATCACGAAACCTATAAAAAGGTGCATCCAGAAGGCACAATCAAAGGTCACTACCGCTGGAGACTTTATGCTATGGACAGAGCTCAGGAGGCAGGGGTTGACGATTGCGGTCTCGGCGTACTTTTCGGACTTTACGACTGGAGATTCGAGCTTATGGGCTTAATGTATCACACAATTCACTTAGAAGAAACCTTTAACGGCGTAGGTCCCCACACGATTTCCTTCCCCAGAATTACCCCCGCAAAGGACACACCCTATGCAGAAAATCCCGAATATCAGGTTTCTGACGAGGACTTTAAGAAGCTGGTTGCAATTCTCCGTCTTTCCGTTCCCTACACCGGTTTAATCTGTACCGCAAGAGAAAAGGACGAGGTAAGAAGCGCAGTTTTGGAATACGGCGTATCCCAGATTGATGCCGGCACAAGAATCGGCGTTGGTGCTTACACCAAGTCCAAAATGGCAAACACCATGGCAGACAAGGAACAGTTTACCATAAACGATTCAAGAAGCTTAGATGACGTGGTATACGAAATCTGTAAGCGCGGAAACATTCCTTCCTTCTGCACCGCCTGCTACAGAGCGGGAAGAACGGGTGAAGAATTTATGAAGGTGGCAAAAACAAAGTTTGTTCATAACTTCTGCATTCCCAATGCGATTCTTACCTTCAAGGAATATCTTGTAGACTATGCATCCCCCGCCACAAAGGAGCTTGGCGAAAAGACAATAGCAGAGCACTTAAAGCAGTTTGAAGGAAGCGCTATGCATAAAAAGCTTACCGATATGCTTACAAGAATTGAAAACGGCGAGCACGATTTAAGACTGTAAGAAATAAAAAATCACCATCCGTCGGATGGTGATTTTTCATTTCTTTGTCTTGAAATTCCGGGGCTTTTATGATATTATATTATCACAGTACATAATAAAGGAGAGTTTTTCATGTTTGATATAGCTTCCATCGATAAAAACTTTTTCACAAGCAATGCCATCGACGAAAGTGACATTGCCTTTCACGATGCAAAAGATGACATATTTTCCCTTCACGGTGTGTTTTATGAAAACGGATGCTACCGCCGCCTTCCCGAAAGTGTGGGAATAAATGTAAACGACGGGGTCAAAACTCTCCATACCCATACCGCGGGCGGAAGACTCCGCTTTATAACCGACTCTCCCTACATCGTTATAAGTGCAACTCTCATAAATGTTACCAAAATTTCTCATATGACCTTCGCAGGCTCTGCAGGCTTTGATATTTATGTTGACAACATATACTATGCAACCTATCAGCCGGAAATAGGCGTTAACGATTCGGGCTATACCATGTGCAAACGGACGGACGGAAAAATGCATACCTATGAAATAAACTTCCCCCTTTATTCGGGCGTAAGAAGCCTTTCCGTCGGTCTTTCAAAAAATGCAAAGGCAGAGAAAGCTCCCGCCTACAAAATCGACACTCCCGTGGTTTACTACGGCTCATCCATCACCCAGGGCGGATGTGCAAGCCGCCCCGGCACAAGCTATCAGGCAATTATTCACAGATCAATTGATGCGGACTATATAAACTTGGGCTTCTCAGGCTCCTGCAAGGCGGAAGATATGATGTGCGACTATATATCAGGCCTTCCCATGAGCGTTTTTGTGTACGATTATGACCACAACGCCCCCACAGTGGAATTTTTAGAAAAAACTCACGAGCCTTTCTATAAAAAGCTTCGTGAAAAAAGACCTGACCTTCCCATTATTATGGTTTCTTCTCCCACTTTGGCCGGAGGAATGTGGCCAGTAAGACGGGAGATTATAAAGTCAAACTACGAAAAAGGCAAAGCCGCAGGCGATAAAAACCTTTACTTTGTGGACGGCTATGAAATTTTTGAGGGGAACTTCGACTGCACCGTTGACGGATGCCATCCCACCGATTTAGGCTTTTACTTTATGGCAAAGCACATAGGCGAAGCCGTAAAGACCGCGCTTGGTTTATAATAAAATTTTGTTTGCAGCAACGCTAAATGATACTGAAAGGTGATATTATGGATAATATAAAAAACTACAAGTGTCCCGCCTGCAGCTCAACTCTGATTTTTAACACGGAAACCCAAAATCTTTTCTGCGAATCATGTCAGAATGAGTATACATTGGACTCCATCACCGAAATTGAAAATGCAGAAAAGGAAGAAGGCAAGGAAAGCTATGACTGGAGCAGTTACACCCCAAGAAGCTTCCCTGAAAGCGAATCGGGTGCCCTTTCATCCTACAGTTGCCCCTCCTGCTCTGCGGAAATTACCGGCGATGCATCCTTAGGTGCAACGGTCTGCCCCTACTGCGGAAACGCCACCATCATAAAAAAGCAGTTTGAGGGAAGCTTAATGCCCGACTATATCATTCCCTTCCGCGTAAACAAAAAGGAAGCTATGGAATGCTTTGAAAACGCCGCCGCAAAGGCACCTTTTTTACCAGATGAATTCAAGTCAAAGAAAAAAATCGAGGAAATGAGCGGAATTTATCTTCCCTACTGGATGTTTGATGCATCCTGCGATGCCCACTTCACCTATTCGGGAAGACGTGTAAAATGTTGGAGCGATGCAAACTACAACTACACAAAGACAGATTATTACAGGCTCATCCGCGGCGGAGGCATAAGCTTTTCAGGCATCCCCGTTGACGGAAGTGAAAAAACCGACAACACCTATACAGAAGCATTGGAGCCCTATAATTATAACGATGCAGTTGAGTTTAACACAGCTTATCTTTCAGGTTATCTTGCGGATAAATATGACGTATCTCCCGAGGACGGAAGCATCCGTGCCAACGAGAGAATAAAAAACAGCACCGAAAAGAAATTTCTTGAGACCACCTCTACATATTCCTGCGTCACACAAACAGGCGGAAGCGTAAACCTTTACGATACCAAAACCCGTTATGCCCTTCTTCCCTGCTGGATGCTTAACATAAAATACGAGGGCGCAAACTATAAATATGCCATAAACGGTCAGACCGGTAAGGTTGTGGGAGAATACCCCGTATGCAAGAAAAAGCGCAACCGCTTTATCCTTAAATGCTACGCTATTTCACTTCTTGTAACTTCTGCGCTGACCTTGCTCGGTGCTTACTTTATGATGTAGGAGGAAATTATGAGTTATACAGATTTTTTAATTGAACACATCGCGCTTATCGCAGGAATAATTATAATTCTTCCTATAATAATAGTACTTATAATGACCTTCGTTAAGCTTTCCCAGATGAAAACGGCAAATCCCGACGACTATGCCGCAAACTACATAGATGCAGGAAGCTTCCGTCTTACGGAGTCACGGGATGTTTTCCTGTACAGTAATCTTTCTAAAACGCCCCGCCCGAAACCCCAGAACAAAAACTGACGATGAGTGCCGCACAAGCGGCACTTTTTTAATGTTTTATATTTATACATTTCTATATATCTATTTTGTCGTTTTGAGACATTTCTATGTCGCAATCGGGTTTTTTTGTGTTCCTGATTGACTTTTTTATTTGCTTATGCTAATATGGTCAAAAAAGGAGGTTATCATATGTTTAAATACGGCTCTCCCGAATCTTGCGGGATTGACTCTTCCAAAATAAAAGAATATATAAAGGTGCTCGAAGACGCCAACCTTTCCACCCACGATATTATAATAATGAGAAACGGCACAATAGTTTATGAAAACTACTGGAAGCCCTTTCATAAGGACTATCTTCACAGAATGTACTCTGTTACAAAAAGCTTTGTGTCCATTGCTGTGGGCTTTCTGATTCAGGAAGGTAAAATCGGTTTGGATACCAAAATCTGCGATGTGTTCCCTCCCGAAATCACCGAGGGCGCCTGCGAAAATATCAGAAAGCAGACCATCCGCAATATGCTTATGATGGCGACGGGCTGGCCCAGTGGCGCTCCCTACTTCTTCTCCCGCAAGCCCAACGACCGTGTAAAGGATTATTTCTGGGCAAGCGGTGCATTTAACGGCGTTTCAAGAGAACCCGGCACATATTTCGAATATGACTCCACCGGCTCGTTTGTTATGGGCGCTATGGTTGAGGAGCTTACAGGCAAAACCTTAATGGAATATTTAAGGGAAAAGTTTATGGATAAAATCGGAGTTTCAAAGGAAGCTTATATGCTGACCTGTCCCGGCGGTCACGCCTGGAGCGACTCTGCATTAATCTGCAAGCCCACCGATTTACTTAAAGTGGCAAACTTCTGTATGCACTATGGCAATCACGAAGGCGAGCAGATACTTAGTGCCGACTATTTGAAGGAAGCAACAAGCAACTTAATCGACGTTCACAGAGGTGAGGGCTACGGCTATGGCTATCAGTTCTGGACGCTTCCTTATAATTCCTTCTATTTCAACGGAATGGGAAGCCAGTTTGCCGTTTGCTCCCCCGACAAGGATATGATTTTAATCTGCAATGCGGATAATCAGGGTAACGGTACTGCGGAAAAGACAATTATCAACAGCTATTTTGAGCTTGTTCATAATACGGCATCAGATAGTCCCCTTCCTGAAAACAAAATCGCCCGGGAAGAGCTTAAGAGCTATTCCGAAAGCTTGGAGCTTTGGCACTGCAGGGGCAAAGACGATGAAAAGTCAGCAAGAATCAGCGGCAAGACCTTTGTTTTTTCAGATAACCCCATGACACTTTCAAAAGTCCGCTTTACTTTTTCCGGGGACGAAGGCAAAATGGAATATACCAATAAACGTGGTGCAAAGGTGCTTAATTTTGCCTTTGACAGAAACTATTTTGAGCCCTTCCCAGAGGGAGGATATTCAGGGGATGTTGCCTGCGGAAGCATTCCCGATCTTCACTTTAAGTCGGCAAACTCCGCCATGTGGGTTGGCGATACGCTTCAGATAGAAGTGCAGATAATTGATACCTATTTTGGCAGACTTCATATGTATTTTGATTTTTCCGAAAGCGGCAAGGTTAAGGTTACCATGCAGAAAATTGCCGAGGACTTTCTCCACGAATACCAGGGCGAAGCCGAAGGACACGAGGAATAAAATAAAAAGGAGCTTTGATAAGCAAAGCTCCTTTTTTACTTGACAAATGTATGTTTTTTCAGTATAATACTGTTTGTTGGTTAAAAAACTTTCAGCGGTTGGCTGTCAACATACACCGCCGAGAGGGGCGCAGGGAACCTGCGGCAATATATAAACAACAACATAATATCGGGATGTAGCGGCAGCAAGGCAATCGCATCTGCTTTGGGCTGAAGGTTCGACCGCCGCCGGGGGCGGATTAAGGGAGAAGCTTCAGGGAAGGCGGTCAAAATTGCAAAACAATTTTGGGTACCGCCGAGTGGCGGCGAAGCCGAGAGGGACGCAGGGAACCTGCGGATAATTTATAATACAACTTAATAACGGGATGTAGCGCAGTTTGGTAGCGCATCTGCTTTGGGAGCAGAGGGCCGCAGGTTCAAATCCTGTCATCCCGACCAAAAAGAAGGAGTATCCAAAGGGTACTTCTTCTTTTTATTTGTTAATGTAAGGACTTGAACCTTAAGAAAGCAACGAGTTAAAAAAAGATAATAAAATCCTTGCGATCGTATTTCAGGTTGATAAGAATGCAAAGAGTATCTAATTGGAGTTCCTTGAAAAATTCAGGAACACAAAGAAGTGTTTGACGGTAATACTTTCAGCATAGAAAACGGAAAGCTTTCGGTAATGCTTTTGTTACACGATATGCTGACGAAACAAGAGTAGTCAAGGACTATATTGATAACGGCTATCTCGGCGATATCTATTATGCAAAGGCACAGTACGTGAGACGTCACGGCAACCCCGGCGGCTGGTTTGCCGACTCATCAAAGAGCGGCGGCGGTCCGGTTATCGACCTTGGCGTTCACGTAATCGACAGAGCAAGACTCATCGAATGTCTGAGTATAGTCAGGAATATCCATTCCGTCTAATGTCATTCGATATATTAAAAAGCGTCATTCGTAACTATGCTTTCACCCTTAATTCTTCCTTCAAAATCAGCATCAGCAAGAGCAGTATAT
>JAUNRD010000365.1 GCA_030535815.1 Clostridia bacterium | reverse complement strand
TGAGCCCATCCAGACTCCCACCTCAAAGCCTTCCTTTTTAAGCTTGTCTATGTAATATGCACCTTTTTTGGAGTCGGAAAAAAATTCGAAATTAGTCTGAGTGGGAGGATTAAGTCCGCACACGAAAACACGCTCTACCCCTGCCTTTTTAAACTCCCCTAAAAATATAGGGTAGCTATCCTCATTTAAGGAGCCGATACTTACCGGCACTGCAATCTTATACACAAAAACCACTCCTTTGCCATATATTAACATAGAAAAAAATCGGTGTCAAGGAATATACTACCCTTTCTTAGTACTATATTACACCTTTAGAATAATAAGAAAATTATATAAAATTTCCCTGCTTGTTAAAGCACCGGACAGCTCATTTTTTTGTAATATGGCAATACAATTTAGCCGGTGGCACACCATATTCTTTTTTTACAAGCCGACTAAAATACTTCACATCACAAAATCCCGACATTTCAGCCACTTCCTTTACGGAGTATTTACCTGTCGAAAGGAGCTTTTCGGCAAGTATCAAGCGCTTGCTTATTAAGTATCTGATAGGTGTCATATTGAATTTTGCATAAAAAAGCTTACGAAAATACGTGTTGCTCATATGTGCCATTTCTATTGTTTTGTTTATTGAAAACTCATCGGAGGTGTAGTTGTTTTCCATATAGTCAACAGCATTTTCAAATGCTTTGATTGTTTCGCTTTGAAATACCGGAGTTTGCCCGGCTGATATGTTTTCTAAAATTTCACACATTATCGACAATGCACGATAGTAATATCCCTGGCTTTTTTCATTCCAGATATCATATAACCTATGAAAGAGTACAGAAACTATATGAGGATTATTCAGTCTGTAATTATCCATTTTCGAATTCAGATCAGACTCAAAATGTATGACCAATATTTCGTTTTTTCCTTGATATGATGCTTCATAGGAGTAATTTGCCGGGATATAAAATAAATCCCCTGTATCGGTACTTAAATTAAGCTTGTCATGTGAAAACGAAGCACTTCCGCAGAGGCGGAATGCCAACGCGTGATACGGCCTTGCCGCTACTTGTACAGACGTAATGTCAAATGACATAAAACAAACTTCTAAGATTTTAATACTGACATTCTCGTTTATAAAGCCCATATAAATCCCTCCTGTAATTGTATTATATCATAGTTTATGTAAATTTCAAGTTATAAAAAATCCACCTTTTGTGTTGATTAATCAGTAGAATATTGCATTTATATCTGATAAAATAGCTATATCATAAAAAAGAGGTGTTTTATATATGAGTTATTTTTTAGAAACCATTCCCACAATAAATATGCCTTCAATTGCTGATAATCCTGTAATAGAAGAGCTTTTGAAAAATTACACATATGGTGCAAAATGGAATGTTTTTTGCAATTTAAATAACAACTGTATTACTATGGGAAATTATAAAGAAATAAGCCGTGGCAATTCAGAGTATGTTCTGAATGTTACAGATGACGGAGTATATATAGAAGGTCGCGATTATTCTGCAACAATGCGCGGTTTTCTGACTTTTTTAGAAAAAATCAAATACTCTGACAGTGAGGATTGTTTTTACATTGAAAAGCACTGCATCGCAGAAAGTCCTCTGCTCAATTTCAGATGTGTTCATTTATGTATATTCCCCGAAACGAAGCTTGATTTTTTGAAAAAGTGTGTACGTTCCTGTGCAATTGCAAAATATTCACATATCATACTTGAATTTTGGGGAATGCTGAAGTTTGACTGTATGAAAGAATTATCCTGGCCGTTTTCTTACAGCAAGGAAGAAATAAAAGAGATTGTTAAAGAAGCTAATGCTTTAGGGCTTGAAATAGTCCCGATGTTTAATCATCTCGGACACGCCCCTGCTTCTCGGGCAATTAACGGAAAGCATGTCGTTTTGGACCAGAATCCCGGGTATGAATATATGTTCGAATCTTATGGATGGATTTGGAATTTCAAGAGAGATGACGTATATGAATTACTTTCTGAGATTCGTGATGAACTGATAGAACTTTGCGGAAAAGGAAGCTATTTCCACATCGGTTGCGACGAAGCATTTTCAATTGGCAGTGACGAAGGAAAAGCTATGGAAATGACAGCGTTTCTCAACAGAGTATCTGCTGACCTGAAAGCTAAAGGAAGACGTGCAATCATGTGGCACGATATGCTGCTTTCCCACCAGGAGTTTGAAGGATATGTGGCAAATTCAAAGAAAGAAATATCTGATGCAATTATAAAAAGCTTAGATAAAAACATTATTATTGCAGACTGGCAATATGCCTGTCACAACGAAACCTGGAAAACGTCAAAAAAGTTCAAAGAAAACAACTTTGATGTTGTCTGCTGCCCTTGGGATAATGTCCAAAACATAAATGAAGCAGTAGACACTGTCATTTCCAATGAACTTTACGGAATCATCCATACAACATGGCATACGCTGTTCACCGGCTTCACTAAAATGATTTATGCCGGGGTGGCTTCTT
>JAUNRD010000364.1 GCA_030535815.1 Clostridia bacterium | reverse complement strand
TTCACAAAACCCCACGGCACAAAAGGCGAAATAGGCATTGCCGGCGAAGGATTCCTGCTGGGCGAGGATTGCGACTTTATCGCTTGCGACATTGACGGAATACTTGTACCTTTTTTCATCGAGGAGTCGCGTACAAAGAACAACGACACAATAATTGTAAAGTTGGAGCGTATAAACGACGCCGAAAGTGTACGTTTCCTTACCAATCGCGCAACATACATTCCGCGTGAATGGGTAGACGAAGAGGAGCATTTTACATGGAACTACTTTGTAGGATTCACAGCCGAGGATGAAGAAGTTGGAACTTTGGGCGAAGTAACAGCCGTAGACGACAGCACCATAAACACCCTTTTCGTGGTAGAGTACAATGGCGAAGAGATTCTTATTCCGGCAAGCGAAGAGATTATAACAAATATCGACCACGAAGAACGTATAATAACCTTCCAGCTTCCCGAGGGACTTATAAATATTTAAAAACATGGGTAAGAACAAAATAAAAAGAAGCCTCACGCACAAATACAGGCTCACCATACACGACGAAAATAAGCTTCTGGGCTTTAATGTTTCGCCCATAGGATTGATAATTTCTCTTACACTATCGTTGCTGATAGTGGTGGGAGTATTGTACCTGATAATTGTATTTACACCCGTCGGTGAGTATCTTCCCGGGCACGTAAACGAAAAAGCCCGCGAAAAGCTGATACAGGAGGTGCTGCGCGTAGACTCGCTGAGAAACGAAATTGACAAACAAGGCAGGTATATTGCAAACATCAAAGCCATAATGTCAGGAGTAGAGATTGACAGCATACTGCCCCCCGACACACTCACCACCAAAGAGGGATACCCGATAGAGGCAGGCGAAAAAGAGACAAAATTCGCCGAAGAATTCGAGCAAAAAGAGAAGTACAACCTAACGTCGCAAGCCTCGACAGTGGGCGCGTTGCAAGGGCTGCATCTTTTCCGTCCCACACAAGGAATGATAGCAAGAAAATTCGATGCCAATTTGCGCCACTATGGAGTAGACATTGCCGAAACTCCCGGCGAAAGTGTTCTTGCCATACTCGACGGAACAGTCATAATGAGCGACTATACTGCCAACGACGGCTATATGCTCGTCGTACAGCATAAGCAAAATTTAACATCGGTGTACCGCAACTGTAGCACAGTGCTTAAAAAGACAGGTGACAGGGTCACCGGTGGCGAAGTAATAGCCACGTTGGGAGAAGAGACAGAAGAAGAGCAGCAAAAAAAGCCCTATCTGCACTTTGAACTGTGGCACAGAGGCGAACCGCTCAACCCCGAAATTTATATTGCATTTTAAAAACAGTTTGCGCGCACTCTGCACGACAAACGACAAAATAAACACAAAAATGACAGAAAAACATAAAAGAGTGATAGCCGTGCTTGGCTCCACAGGCTCCATAGGCACACAGACACTGCAAGTGGTTGAAGAGCACCCCGAATGTTTCGAGGTTTACGCCCTGACAGCCAACGAGCGTGTGGAAGGACTTATAGAGCAGGCTCGTAAATTTCTTCCCGAGGCAGTAGTAATTGCCAACGAAGAAAAATACGAACAACTGAAAGAGGCACTGCAAGACCTTCCCATAAAAGTATACGCAGGCTACGAATCGGTGTGTCAAATAGTGCAGTCGCAGCCTATTGACATTGTAGTAACAGCCCTTGTAGGCTTTGCCGGACTGCGCCCCACGATAGAAGCAATAAAAGCAGGAAAAGCAATCGCCCTTGCCAACAAAGAGACAATGGTAGTTGCCGGCGAACTTATACACGAACTTGCCATAAAGCATCAAGTGCCCATTCTGCCGGTCGATTCGGAGCACTCGGCAATATTCCAATGCCTCGCCGGAGAAAGTGACAATAAAATAGAAAAAATTATCCTTACAGCCTCGGGAGGCCCCTTCCGCACATTCAGCAAAGAGCAGCTTGAAAGTGTCACAAAAGAGCAGGCACTGAAACACCCCAATTGGAGTATGGGTGCCAAAATAACCATAGACTCGGCCTCCATGATGAACAAAGGATTGGAAGTAATAGAGGCACGATGGCTCTTCGGAGTAAAGCCCGAGGAAATAGAGGTTGTCGTACATCCGCAATCGGTGATACACTCGATGGTACAATTTGCCGACGGCGCTGTAAAGGCACAGTTGGGAACGCCGGACATGCGACTGCCCATAATGTACGCACTATCCTACCCCACACGACTGCCGTCGAGTTTCGAGAGGCTCAATTTCACTACAATGAAAGAGCTTACCTTTGAACAGCCGGACACCGAGCGTTTCCCAAACTTGCAGCTTGCCTACCATGCGCTGACGATGGGTGGAAACATGCCCTGCGTGCTAAACGCCGCCAACGAAGTGTGTGTGTCAGCCTTTCTAAGTGATAAAATAAAATTCACGGAAATGAGCCGACTGATAGAGCGCGCCATGCAAAGTGCCGACTATCGTCTGAAGCCCACGCTCGACAACCTTTTCGACACCGACAAACAG
>JAUNRD010000363.1 GCA_030535815.1 Clostridia bacterium | reverse complement strand
TTTTCCCGTAAAAAACGAAATAGTTGTATTCGAAAGTAAGGATACCGAAAAACAAAGAACTCTTTTTGAAAAAGCGGAAATGATTTGGAACGCGAAAGAAATCGGATACAGATATAAAGCAGCATCGCTGTTTTATGAAATTTTATCGGAACTAACAAGTGAAGGAATGCTGCTTTCAAATAACACCGATATGGATGTTGCAAAAGCGATAGATATAATCGAGCAGAATTTTAACAATGCTGATTTTCGTACCGAAGAGATATCAGAAGCTCTTTATATCAGTGAAACTTTTCTGAGAAGAAAGTTTAAAAAGCATACAGGGAAATCGCCCAAGCGATATCTCAATGAGCGACGAATAGAGGAAGCGAAGAAGCTTCTGGAATCAAGGTATTTCTCACAAAAGGAAATTGCTGGAAAATGCGGCTTTTCGGATGTGAAATATTTTAGAACAGCATTCAAAAACGCGACCGGAATGAAAATAAAAGATTATATGCTTACCTTATGAATATAAAAACGGTGTAGCTTCTGCTACACCGTTTTACTTCATTATTTTTCAACGATTCTTTCCATACCGCCCATATAAGGTCTTAAAGCCTCGGGAATTCTTACGCTGTACTTTTCTCCGTCAAACTCAAGATTGTTTTCAAGGAAAGCAATAAGCATTCTGGGAGGAGCAACAACAGTATTGTTAAGGGTGTGGGCAAGATATTTTTTGCCATCTTCTCCCTTGACACGGATGCCGAGTCTTCTTGCCTGAGCATCACCGAGGTTGGAGCAGGAGCATACTTCAAAGTATTTCTGCTGCTTGGGAGACCAAGCCTCAACGTCATAAGACTTAACCTTAAGGTCAGCAAGGTCACCTGTGCAACACTCAAGTGTACGAACGGGAATATCCATAGAACGGAAGAGTTCGACAGAGTAGCTCCACATCTTATGGAACCATTCCATGCTTTCTTCAGGCTTACAGATAACTATCATTTCCTGCTTTTCGAACTGATGGATTCTGTAAATACCGCGCTCTTCAATACCGTGTGCGCCCTTTTCCTTACGGAAGCAGGGGGAGTAGCTTGTAAGAGTTAAAGGAAGGCTCTTTTCGTCGTTGATGGAGTCGATGAATTTACCTATCATAGAATGTTCACTGGTTCCGATTAAATATAAATCTTCGCCTTCGATTTTATACATCATTGCATCCATTTCTTCAAAGCTCATAACGCCTGTTACAACGTTGCTTCTTATCATATAAGGAGGAATGCAATAGGTGAAGCCCTTATTTATCATAAAGTCTCTTGCATAAGCGAGTACCGCACTGTGAAGACGGGCGATATCTCCCATAAGATAGTAGAAGCCTTCGCCTGCAACCTTGCCGGCAGATTCTTTATCGATACCGTTGAACTTAGCCATAATATCGGTGTGGTAGGGGATTTCAAAGGAAGGATTGGTCTTTTCTCCAAACTGTTCAACTTCAACATTTTCCTCGTCGTTTTTACCAACGGGTACGGAGTCGTCTACGATGTTGGGAATCTTCATCATAACTTCTTTAAGCTCTGTTTCAAGAACGCCTTCTTTTTCTTCAAGTGCTTTAAGTTCTTCTGCCTGAGCGTTTACCTGAGCCTTTACGGCTTCGGCTTCATCCTTCTTGCCCTGACCCATAAGCATACCAATCTGCTTACTTAAAGAGTTACGGTTTGAACGAAGCTCAGAAGCTCTTGTATTTGCGGCACGTTTTTCGTCATAAAGACGGATTGCCTCATCAACAAGAGGAAGCTTGGAATCCTTAAACTTCTTCTTGATATTTTCTTTAACCAATTCGGGATTTTCTTTGACAAATTTGATGTCTAACATAAGTATTCCTCTCTTTTCCAAAAATAATAATGATAGTTTACCGCAAAATAAAGAAAATGTCAATATTTAGGCTGAAAATAAGTGGTTTTTTATTGACATATCGGCATATATCCGATATAATTATCTTAATAAAAGCATTGGGGTTGTAGCTATGAAAAAAGAAAAAATTGAGCCTCAGGCAAGAAAATGGATAACAGTTTGCGCCGGACGTCAGAAGATTGGTATAATTCTTTTGACGGTTTTCGGCGTTTTCTTATCTCTTACGGGCATTTTCAGGGCTCTTTGCTATCAGAAGATTATTGACCTTATAGCACCGGTAACTGAAGGAGGAAGTTCCAATGCATTAAGGAACTGGATAATCGCTTTTGCTTCTGTTATTGTGATAAGTATTCTGGTTTCTGTTTTATCTTCATATGTAAAAGAGCTTTCCATCATCAACATACTCAATTCCATAAGAAGAGAAATTATGACATCTCTTTATAAGAAAGAGTATAAAAAAACAACAGAATACCATTCCGGAGACTTACTTAACAGAATGTTCAGCGATGCAAGGGTAATATCCGGAAATCTCGTTTCATTGATTCCTTCGGCACTTTCGGTTATTGTAAGGCTTTCCGGCTCGTTTATATTTATGTATATACTTGCACCGAAGCTTGCTCTGTTT
>JAUNRD010000001.1:24836-36297 GCA_030535815.1 Clostridia bacterium | reverse complement strand
GTCTCTCCACCGGTGCTTCCACCGGTATACGGTGTGTTAAAGTATACAAGTCCGTCATCGCAGGGGCAATCAACATATCCGCCAATGCAGAAGTCACACGCTCCGTACACGCCCATACCGCTGCCTCCGCAAATGTAACATTCGCTTTCGCCTTTTCCGCCACACGCCAGACACTCATGACCTGCACAAGCATCAAGTCCCTTATCGGCACATTCGATACACGCAGCACTTCCCTGTTTGCCTCCTATGATTCCTGCTCCTTTACAGGAACACATACAAAGCATCAAAACAACCGCCAGAATACACACTGATATTTTTTTCATAACAGCCACATCCTTTTATTTCAAAAATTCGGCCTCTTCCAGTAAATTTTCTTCCCAGAAAAGATAGCTGTCGTCATTCCTGTCGTTGTCGTGAGTCTTACCCGCTTCATCAATCCATCTTATAAGGACATCGTCCTTGAAATAGAATCTGTTTTCGATTTTTCCGATGCAGGCAAATACAAAATACAGTTTTCCGTCACTGTAATAATAACACTTGGAATATCCGCCGTTATCTTCCACATCATCCACTCTTACAAGAGAATTATTTTCATCAAAATACTTTGTTACTCCGCCCTGATACGTTTCTTTACGATACGAATCAAGATTATTCTGGGCATCATAATACCGTTCTCTTATAACTGAAACAGCACTCTCAACGCTACCGCCGTCGCTGTTAACAACGGGTTCATACGAAGAATCCTCCGCTCCAACGACTTCCTCCACAACTTCTTCAGAAATTTCCATATCGGCAGTCTTATCTTTCGCCGGAGGCGAAAGCTTTATTGCCGCAAAAAGTGCAACAGCAACAATCAAAACTGCCGCAACGCTTAATACAGCAACCGTCGGAAAACGTGATGAACCCTTCTTGATTACGGGAACATCTGTTTCCGGCTTGACCATTCCCCCACAGGAATTACAAAATGTAGCACCATCTGTGATGGTTGCACCGCATTTAGGGCAAATCATAAAATTTCTCCTTCCGTCTGTTGCTTTGGCACCGCTTCCTGAAAATGAGAATAAACCATCGAGGAAATTTTAGATATATTAGCCTGCGCTTCACCACCGGCTGTAATGTTATTTGACATAACACAGATTACATAATCCGCACCGGGAGTAAACACCAGTGCTATATCATTTTCCACGTTGCTCAATTCTCCTGTTTTATTGGCGCAATCGGTGCCTGCGGGTAATCCCGCAGGGATTTTCCAGCGTCTCGTCTGCTTCCTCAAAAGCTCCAGCATCTTCGTGGAATATTCGGCATTTACCGCAGTACTGCGATAAATATTTCCCAAAAGCAGACCGCAATCATCAACAGAAGTATAATTTTCTTCAGAAACAGGAACTTCTCTGAAGTTTTTCATATCTCTCTGCTGTTCCGTATCAGCACAGCCTATACTCAGTGCATATCCGTTTACTTCGGCAAGTCCTGCCTGAAACGCCTCGCCGTACATATCAACATATGTGCCTCCGCCGAGCTTTGCCACCAATCTGTTGGAAGCCTCGTTGTCGCTGACGGTAATCATATTGTAAAGGTCATCCGAAACCTCTTCCTCGGCAATCGTACCTGCCGCTATTTCATCATAAACCTTAGCCATTATAAATATTTTTATAAGGCTGGCAGATACCATTTTTTTGCTGTTAACGGAAATTTTCTCTCCGCTGCCCAGATTTTCCACATAAACAGCCCAGTCGCCTTCATAGCTCAGCAATTCGGTTTCTATCTTTTCTTTAAGCAGCCTCATTGATTCGCTCACAGGTATCTGCGGCATAAATTCCGCATTCTCTGCTTCATCCGTTTTTTCGTTTTCTTTTTCAGCTTCTGAAGGAGGAGCAGGCATTCCCGATGCTTCTTCTACCGATTCAACATCTTTCGCAATCTGCACTTCCGGCTCATCTGCTTCAAAAGTAACATAACCGATCGCAAATCCCAAAACGAAAGTCAACAAAACGGTTATACATAATATAAACGTTTTTTTCATAGATGTCTTCTCCTCTTTTACTGATTAAGTACACCGTAAACATAGCTGGAAATTGCTCCAACCGTATTTGCAGAAGATTCCATAGTTCCGCCGTTACAAAGCACAACCAGTACATATTCAGCATTGCCGGTTGCTATTATTCCGGCCTCGTTATAAATAGAGCTTGTTACACCATTGTGATTAAGGAATGTAACATTGGAGGGGATTCCGCTGCCGATGCCCTTCCATCTGTTGTTATCGTTAATTATAAAATTGCTTCTGAGATACTGTCCGGTAATGCCGTGTCCGGCCTCTCCTCTGTACATTTCCGCAAGCATATGTGCCGCATCAGATGCACTTATATAGTTGTCTCTGCTTGCAGAGCTTTCGCCAAGATATCTCTGTAAGTCAACAGAATTATATCCGTAATGTGCGCAAACCTCATCAATATAGTCTCTGGTGTAATGGTCCATAAAGGAATTGGTCACATTGTTATCACTGTATTTAAGCATCTGACTTACAAGATAGCTGAGAGTGAAAACATTTCCGCTCTGATTCTGTTTAATGGATCCCCTTCCTCCGTACATATATCTGAAGATGACACCTGTATCCCAGGTATTATAGTTATTTGCCAGACATCTTGAAATAGTGTAAAGTACGGGAACATTAACGAGAGCAGATGCCGACATTTTGCTGTGTGCATTATTGGTTTCATAAGTCGCACCGGTTTCCAGATCAATTACACACACACTGATTCTTGCTCCCTTTTTATCAGAAGCAATTATGGAACTGATTCTGTTCATGTCAATCTCCGCTTTTTTATCAGGCACAGGAGGTTCGGGAATCACATTTTCTTTTTCCTCGTCTACAGCTATACCCTCATCGTCTATCGGAATAATATCATCGTCAGGCTTATCAGTACTGCCGCCTCCGATCCCAATCCCCAGGCTTTCCCCGAAAACAAGAACGGCAACAATTATAACAGCGGCGATGCTTACTATCATAGCCACCAAAACAGAAGTGTTCATCTTTTTTCCGCTTTCAGGTACGCTCTGAGTATTCTCCACATATTCAATCTTAGAACCGCAGTTTCCGCAGAAAGTAGCACCGATTTCGTGTTCTGTTCCGCAATTTCTACATACAGGCATTTAACTCTCTCCTTCCGGATTTTTATTTTCTTAAAGATTCATAAATATGAGTTATATAGTCTTCATAGATATCAAGCTTCTCTTCTCCGACAAAATAAAACTCAAAACCGTGAATAATATTATTTTTTACTCTGTAAAAAGCATAATAGATATACTCTCCGTTCACACTGCTTATCGCAAACCAGGACTTATTTACCGGATTATAGGTAACTTCTCCGCCGTAGAGAGAGATAATCCTGTTATTCAGCGCACTCATTGAAACATTTCCTGAATTTACACCGGCATTTATTCTCATAACGGCACTTCCGTCGGGAGAAGTATATTCCCTGCGAAGTGCTCCGTCATCCGCATATGACAGTATAAAGTGAGTGGGGTACTCAATAAAAAACTCATGTTCAGAGTCGTAATATGTAGCATATTCAGGATACGCATCAACCATTCCGTTTCCGCTGTTAAGCCATATTTTACTTATGAGGTCTCCAGGATAATATATCCTTGCATAGTTTTCAGCAGGCTTTACAGGAGGCGGTTCAATTGTCTCTTCATATACTTCTGCCTGCATCTCAACTTCCGCCTTTTCATACACTTCCGCAGGTGCTTCAACCTCAGCCTCTTCGTATATTTCCACAGGGGCTTCTTCTGTTTCAACGCTCTCTTCCGGAATTTCTGCCACCGCTTCAGGAATTTCTTCTCCATGGTTGTCTCCCGAAAATCTGCCGAACGCAAGCAGTACAACTGCCACCAGCAAAACCGCAATTACAGCAATGAGAATAGCGATCAATGCTGTATTTCCGGCGGCCTTCGTTTCATTTTTAAATCCGCAATTCCCGCAAAAAGTCGCATTGCCGGAAAGCTCCTGCCCACATTTTTTACACTTCATAGCGCACCTCCTAATCAGCTTTCATATCCAATAATCAGCAGTTATTGCGGGGGCAACAGACCCTTTTTTATTTTAAGTCTCAGTATTTTTCTTACGCTTTCGTCTATTCTTTCTTCTGTAAGCTCTCCGCTTTCCACAGCTTTTACCAATGCAGAATGAGTAGTTACAAGATCAGTAGGCATAAGTATCATATCGACGCCTGCATTTACAGCCTTTACAGCAGCTTCACCCTGGATGTGTTGCTTTGTAATAGCACCCATATTAAAAGCATCCGTAATTATAATTCCCTCATATCCCAGCTCGTCTTTGAGCATATCAGTTATAACCTCTTTAGATAACGAAGAAGGAACCTTTTCTTCTGTGGCATTCACCAGCGTCATATGTGAAACCATTATAAAATCCGCATCAATTGCCGCCTTGAAGGGCAAAAATTCACAGCTTCTCAATTCCTCAAGAGTTCTTGAGCTTGCCGAATATCCGGTATGAGAGTCAACATATGTGCTTCCATGACCGGGGAAATGCTTAAGTGTCGCAGATACGTCATTGTTTTCCAGGCCTTTTACAGCATTTTTCACCATTTCGGAAACCAGCACAGGATCAGTGCCGAAAGACCTGTTTCCTATTTCGGTATTTTTTTCATTGACAATAACATCAGCAACCGGAGCAAAATCCACATTGAAGCCAAGAGGTTTAAGATCCTTTGCCAGATTCGCACCCACTTCATATGCCTTTTCCGGATTTCCTGTGTTTCCTATGGTACGCATGGGAGGCTGCTTGGTTGTTCCCATATTCTTATTGCTTCCCAGTCTTGCAACCACTCCGCCCTCTTCATCAACGCTTATAAACAGCGGGATTTCGGAATAGGACTGTGTGTTGGCAATCATAGTTTTAGTCTGTTCTCTGCTTTCAAAATTCTTGCTGAAATAAATTATTCCGCCTACAGGATGCTTCTGAATTGCCTTTTTAGTTGTTTCACCCGCCTGTACAGCAGTACCGATTCCGGTAATGGCTTCAGGTGTAACAAACATCATCTGGTAAACCTTTTCACTTAAAGACATTCCTGAAAGAATTTCCTCTGCAAGATCAGCCTCTTTCTCAGGCTTTTCGTTATCTTCAGGAAACGCCTTTATAATTTCCGCAATTGAATTTTTCTTTTTATAAGCTGCATCCGCATAGCTTCCTCCGGTTAAATAGCCGGAATAAAGTGCAACAAATTCAACTAATACAAGGGCAAGAATACCTATTACCTTTACTACTCGCGATGTCTTCTTTTTTTGCATAATTCTCAATCCTCAAATTCTACTATATAACCCATTTTACCGGCGTAATACTGCGAAACCTCATTGGGTGCGTCGTTATAATACCATACTCCGTTTACCTTGAACACCATAAGATAACATTCCTCTATTCCTTCGGACCTGTAGCTGGGCTCATTTGTGTACCATCTTCCGATACTCATGTAGCTGCCGTCGTTCCATCTTGCCGAATTCCAAGAGTCTGACGCTGCACGCCTTGCCCCTACCCAGAACACCTTAAGGCCATTGTTATCCGCAAGACTGCAGACTCTGTTAAATTCTTCGCTGCTGTTTATGGAAACCAGACGTCCGTTCTGGCTGTATGCATTATAGTTCGCAGTTTCCCAGCCCACATCGCTTCTGTATACTCTGTAATAAGATGATGCAGGCTTAACAGGTTCCGGCACCGGTGCGGGAGGCTCAGGAATCGGTTCCTCAGTTACCTCAAGTGCTTCAGTCTCTATAGCTTCTTCAATTTCCTCAGTCTCTACATCATTTTTATTAAAATAGCCTGATGAAAAGAACATTGCCGCAACCAGAACAACACATACCACGGATACAATTATCGGAACCAACGTTGCAGCCCCGATTTTCTGACCGGACGGCTTCGGCGCCTGAGCTTCGCAGCGTGTTCCGCAACCGCCGCAAAAAGTAGCATTGTCGTCAAGCTGCGTTCCGCAATTTTTACATATTTTCATTTATAATCAGCCCTTTCATAAAATATAACTTTTATTTATCAAGCCTTTTTTTCTTTACCGCAATATTTGCAGGAGGCTGAACATCCCAATCGGGAAGTCCCTGTGCAAATACGCTTTTCACTTCTTCAGCCTCATAATCTTCTTCGCTCTTTACCGCTTCGAAGAACACTTCTTCATTTTGTGCGGTAAACTGAGAAACTTCTTCTGCAGGAGTTTCTGCCACAGGATTAAATCCCGCAAGACCGTCATCTTCTGCAGGAGTTTCTGCTATAACTCCGAAATCTCCGAAACCGCCGTCCGGTGCAGGCTCTTCGGTATCGGAAATGAAGTCCCCAAGCACACTTTCTTCAGCCGGGGTTTCTGCCACAACATCAAAATCTCCGAAACCGCCGTCTGCCGTAACCGAATTCTTTGTGGTTTCATATTCGTTATATGTATCATTCCCAAAAGCCGCATCTGTATCGCTTTCTTCCGTAACAGGAAGCACCACACTGAAGTCGGTGCCGAAATCCTCTGCCGGAGCTTCGCTTTCTTCCGTAACAGGGAGCACCACGCTGAAGTCGGTGCCGAAATCCTCTACGGGAGCTACACTTGTTTGCGCTCCTCCAAGAATTGTTCCGCACTTCTGACAGAACTTAAATTCACTCTTATTCGTTTCACCGCAAGACGGGCAAACCTTTACATCATTAGCCACAGGCTCGCTCTGCTTAATAAGAGGGCTTCCGCATTTTTCGCAGAATTTAAAACCTTCCGCATTCGCAGCTCCACAGCTAAAACATATATTTCCTTTTCTCTCTGCCACTAATTTTGCTCCGCATTTTTCACAGAACTGAAAGCCGGCTTCAGCTTTAGCTCCACAAGACGGGCATATACTAATATTTCCCATATCAAAATCCCCCATAATTCAAATTAATAATTTAAAGTATTATTACTTGGAACCTTTCCCTCTTCCGGAATCAGCAAGCTTTCTTACATAAAGCTCAGGGCTTATCTGATTAAGGAATTCCGTTACTTTTGCACCCACCGCATCTCTTTCAGCAAATTCTTTTCTGAATCTTGCAACATTTTCCGTAAATCCTCTTATAATTTTGCATCCGTTAGCGTGTCTCGCATCGTAATTATTATTGATTTCCTGGTTCTTAAGTCCGATTTTTTTCTTCTGAGAAAAATGCTTTATAACCATACCGGCTCCGGCAATAGTTCCAATCAGACCCAAAAACATTCCCTGGGGGACAAACATAGATATAAGACCAATTAAACCAATTGCTCCGCCACCATACAGACAGAACTGATCAAATCCGGTCAGCACACAAGTGGAAAGTGCGCTTTCCCTCTGAGCTCCCAGATCACGGCTGTACGCCTGTATAAGTTCGCTTTCGTTTGAGCCGTCACGTGTAGTATAATTAAATCCGTCCAGCTGTAACTGTATTTCCTGGGGAACCTTCGCCTTATTCTGTTCCACAATCGCATTATATGATGCGCTTATCCAGTCTCTCGAAAGAGCTATTGCAAATTTCTGTGTAGAAACACTGGAGT
Source organism: Clostridia bacterium (assembly GCA_030535815.1). Lineage (GTDB taxonomy): Bacteria > Bacillota > Clostridia > CAKSNL01 > HGM11501 > HGM11501. The sequence continues at coordinate 28,738 of JAUNRD010000001.1, read as the reverse complement.
GTGAAGTTTCGGGATTCATGGCAGCATCTGTAAGCAATCTTGTGAAATCCTTATGTGTTTCAAATTCCACAACTTCCTCATGCATATTTTTGCTTGCCCTCTGAACATCACCGTCAAACTGCACAACAAGCTCATTATATCTTGCTTTTTGTCTTAAAGGAAGCTCTTCATCGTCAAAGTCGGTAACAAGACTGTCGAGAATTTCATCAAGCTGTGCCTTAAGATCAGCAACAGATACCTTCTGCTCAAAGATAGCAGTGAAGTACTCGAGTATTTTTGCATGGAGCATTGCGCCCTCCATAATATCAGTAAGAACAGGCCATGTGGGGCTGTATGTCTTAACAAAATCGTAGCCATCTCCGTTGAAAGGTCTCCTCTTAAGATTTATTGCGCCTGACCACTGAGCAACCTGCTGTTCATTAAATCCCGGCTTTTCTGCCAGAGTTTCCAGCCACTCGCCCATCTGCTTTGCGATAATGCCTTCGGAGTCGGAGCCGAGAAGACCGCTGGCATAAGCGTCCAACACTATAACAGTTTTTCTGTCAAGGTTTTCTTCATTCTGATTTGCAAGATAACGTCTTGCCCATTTTATAGCTGCATCTTTACGGTCAGCTCTTCTGCATACCAGTGCAAAAAACAGCGATGCCTTTTCATCATTTCTCTTAACACCTTCTGCAAGAGCTCTTTCAGCAAGATCATGCTGATCGTTTATCCATGCCGCAAGAGCAACAAGGCAGGGCGCCAGCCAGTATCCGGGAGTGGTAATCATCATTTCTTCAGTTACGCCGCTGATGGTGCTCTTTTTAACGATTCCGAGATCATCTGCCTGAAGAATACCTGTTGTGGTTCTTCGTATAATATCATAATGTCCGAAATTCTTTTCAAGTTCCTGGTTAAGCTTAATAAGTTCGCTCTGCGCATCAGCTTTATTGTTGGCTCTTATCTGCTTATCAACGAATTCGTTGAATTTTCCCGCAAGCCTGTTAAGGTCTCCCTGCAGCTGACCAAGCTCCCCTTCCACTCTGCTTACATGGCTGTCAACAGAAGCAATCTCTCCGGAAACCTCCTCAAGTCCATTGCTAATTCTGCTTAAGCTTCTCTCTATATAACTTAAATCCGCGCCGCTTATAGCATAATCCGCCATTTCTCATCTCTCCTCTTCTATTTGTTAAATCTGCCCCATGTATATTGTATTTATTATATAACATTTATCAAATTATGTCAACAAATTCCTCTTCACAAATAAAGGAAAGGTGGCTTTCAGCCACCTTTCCTTTATTTAAGTGATTCTATCATTTCCAACACTTCCGAAATATCTGTGGATGTGAACAAAGCAGCTCTTATTTTTGCTGCTCCCCTTATGGTTTTAAGATACCAGGCAAGGTGCTTTCTGGACTCTAAAATTCCTCTTGTTTCGCCCTTTTTCTCCACAGCCAGCAACAAGTGACGTTTACATACGTCTATGCGTTCTTCTGCCGTTGCAACTGACAAAAGCTCCCCGGTCTTGAAATAATGTTCAATTTCCCGGAACAAAAAAGGATTTCCAAGGCATCCCCTTCCCACCATAATTTCGTCCACCAGGGTTTCCTTAAGCATATTTTCAGCATCAAGGGCAGAAAATATATCTCCGTTTCCCACCACAGGAATCTGAACGCTTTCCTTTACCCGTCTTATGGCAGAAAGATTGGCCTTGCCGGAATAAAGCTGTTCCTTGGTTCTTCCATGAATGTAAATTTTATCGGCGCCTGCACCTTCCATTGCTTTTGCAAACTCCGGGGAAGTTTCACTCTCTATTCCCATACGGAACTTAACACTTACGGGAAGGGATACTGCCTTTTTCACCGCCGTCACAATTTCCCCTGCAAGAGCAGGATTTTTCATCAGGGCGCAGCCGTCTCCGTTCCCTTCAATTTTAGGCATTGGACAGCCCATGTTTATGTTGATTTCCGTAGCATAAGGCGCCATCTTTTCTGCCGCCTCTGCCAAAATACCGGGCTCATGTCCGAAAATCTGCACAACCATTTTTCCTTCGTCCTCACCCGGAAGAAGTGCCAGAGTTTTCTTATCATTATAATGCATCGCTTTTGCGCTTATCATTTCAGTAAACGGAACAGGGCTTCCGTAATCTGATACAATAGTTCTGAACACCTCATCGGCAACCCCTGCCATTGGAGCGAGATAAACCTTATTGTTATAAATCAAGCCGCATATCCCCCGATTTTATAAGTTTCATTTTTCTCATTACTTCCGCAAAAAAGAGAGAGATGATTGCAGGAAGCACAAAGTGCATAAGGAGAATCAGCACCAATGCTCCGAAAGGTGAAAATGCCGCCTGCCCCAATACATTTTTTGCTGTCATTGCAGAAAACGCCTGTATGGGACCAACAAGCCCTGCCGTTCCCATGCCGGAACCCATCTTGTCGGATATCATTCCCAGGGTTGTCGATAAAGGGCCAAGAATCGCACTTGTAAGAATTGCCGGAAGCCAGATTATTGGCTTTTTCACGATATTCGGCATCTGAAGCATACTTGTACCGAGCCCCTGGGCAACCAGACCTCCGAACTTATTTTCTCTGTAACTGATTACGGCAAATCCAATCATATTTGCGCAGCATCCCACCGTAGCAGCTCCTGCCGCAAGGCCTGATAAGCCCATGGTTATTCCTATTGCCGCAGAGCTTATGGGAAGTGTCAGGAATATGCCCATAAGTACCGACACGATAATTCCGCCCATTATAGGATGAGCATCAACATTTATGTTAACAAGATTTCCCAGCCAAAGCATGAAAGAAGATATGGGAGGTCCCAGTAAAAGTCCTACAAGCGAACCCGACAGAATGGAAACAAGCGGAGTCACTATTATGTCCACAGGAGTTTTTCCCGATACAAGACCTCCAAGCTCAATCGCCACATAAGCCGCAACAAAAGCTCCCAGCGGTTCACCCACACCTGTAATGTTTACCGCTCCGCCGGCATAGAAAGTACCTTTAAGAATAGCGCCGGCATAAGAACCGATAAAGCCTGCCACAGCTGCACCGACAACCAGCAGCGGGGCCTTTTTCTGAAGCTTTACCGCCACTCCTACACCAATTCCGGCACCGGTAAGGATGGATGCCGCCTGACCGATTACTATGAGGTAAGAACCGATTATCCCCGGAATATACGCGCCTATCTGTTTAAGAATAGTTCCGATAATCAGTGTGGCAAAAAGTCCCAGCGCCATCCCGGAAAGTCCGTCAATAAATAACCTCTTTAAAAATTTCATCACATAAATCCTTTCTTTTTTCATCCTCCGTTTTATGAAGGGGTTATTTTTGTCTTAAAGAATACAATGATTTTTTTCTTAGATTATAGCGGAAAAAGAAAGAAATTTCAAGATTTTTTTAACTTTGAAGCCTGTATTATCAATTTTTTTATAAAACTATTAAAAAAACACTTGTATTTTTTAAAATATATGATAAAATGTAATGAAATAAGGTCTCAGGACCTTTGGAGGAGGTGTACTAAAATGGCTTTCAAAATTACTGATGCTTGCATCGCTTGCGGTGCTTGTGCAGGACAGTGTCCCGTTGAGGCTATCACAGAAGGCGACGGTATCTATGTAATCGATCCCGAAACTTGTGCTGAATGTGGCGCTTGCGCAGAACAGTGCCCCGTAGAGGCTATCGTAGAAGAATAATTTTTCTGAATAAAAAAGCACTGCAAAAGCAGTGCTTTTTTGTTTTTTATGGTATATATTTTCCTCCAGCGGAAAAAATAAAGAAAAAACTCCGGAAAGGAACTTATCCCATGAAGAAAACTCTTTCAATCATCATAGTAGCTCTTTCTCTTGTACTGATATTTACACTTTCATTTTTAATATCCAAAACAGTAAATGCAGAAAAAATGGAGTCCAGGATTTA